>CAZSHK010000065.1:0-2676 GCA_964606965.1 uncultured Candidatus Saccharibacteria bacterium | reverse complement strand
GTTGGGGTGCCGGGTCCGCGTTGGCTCCGCTTGCGGAGTACGAATTACTATTTACCCGCACATAGCTGTCTCCCTGGAGAGCCCAATTCAATTTATTCCCGCCTCCGTAACCTCCCACTGGGTTACCGCAGTCAAGTTTTATGGCGTATACAATCCTGCCATCTTGTCTTACAACTAATGAAAGTTTTGTAAGTGATGGGCTTGTGTATTGCTCGTCATAGCCAGTTGAAGGGTTATATGCAGTATTCGTCGTAAAGGTCACATTTTCAATGTTTAGGGCCACGTTGGCTTGGTCAATGTAACCTTCCCAATCTATAGTTGCATGGTCACAGGTTTGCGGTTTACCCAGTAATCCGCATTCTATATAAGACGCACCTTTTTTCTGGAAATACTGGCCGCTTTCAAAACTGTGTAAATGATCTTTTAATTGGGTTTTTAGGCCATTGCCAGAGACACCACAACTGTTGGTACCATCCGAATTAATGCTCCCTGCAACAACTGTGCAAGTAGAGTAATCTTGCCCGCCAGACAAACAATCACTAGAATTATATGCTGGTGCCAAGACCGCACACAACGTGGCAGCCGAAGCTTTCGCAATTGAGCCGAGCGATAATACAACAAAAAAGAAGAGCGCGAAAAAACTCAAACGAAAAAGAAGTGTCTTTTTCATTTAACATTCTCCAAGCTAATTTGAAGGTCATTCTTAATAAGATTATAGCCGTTTACATTCGGGTTTAGGTGGTCGATGGCTTCCTGCCAATAATGCTTCGCCAATGTTTTATCACCACTAGCCTGCGCCAAGTATGCCGCCGCTGTAAAGGTTGAGATATCGTTCGGGTCTAGTTGTAGCGCTTTGTCTACATATGTCTTTGCTGCCTTTATATCATCAAATTTCAGAGCTAGTGCTGATTGCTTAGAATAAATGGCCACCTTATCAGACTTGGTCTTAGCCGATTGAAGCTTTTTCTCTAAAATTTTTTCAGCTCCCTTATAATCATGGTGGTCAGCAAGATAGTTATATTGCTGGTCAGTGGTCAGTCCGGGGGGTAACTTAACTCGGTTTCTTATTACTAAATAGGTTGTCGTAAAACCAACGAGCAGCACGACTATGCATAGCAGTGATACAAACTTATGTTGGCTAATAAGACTTGACCAGCGCGCCTTAGAAAATACATTAAATTTACTTTTAACTGCCCCTACTTTAACTAAAGAGCTAGAACCAATCTTTCCATCATCTATTGTAGTGTTGTTTTTACTCATTACTCATACAGCACCTATAAGCTTTAGCTTGATGATAGCATAAGCACCTAAGACCACCAAGAGCCTTTAAAGGGGTTGCTGGTTTATTAACACATAGTAATGGTCGCAACCGAACCAGAAGAGGCTTTGTCTAGAACTATCTTTTGTGCCGCCTTAATACCCTCTGGACACGCAAAATTAGCTACGACTTCTTTTCGATTTCCACCGACGTTTTTGGTGTGCTCAGAAAAATCGAATCCTGCAGATACCCTAATTTGTCTTCCTATCTTATTTAAAGCACTGCGGAATTCTCCGGGTGTGGCATAGCTCTGCTGAGGATGTAAAGGTCCGCATGGTAACGAATAGTACTTAGAGACGCTCATGCGATACACTTTGTACGTGGCCGCATACGGGTTGCTGCAATCCGTTCTGAAATCACCCGCACTAGGCCTTAAATGTGCTGATGTCGGCAGTATTTTACCTACTGGGGTGCCGTCTCCAGATGGTATGGCATTATGAATCTTGTTGAGCACTGTTTGGGTGCTCATAGTGCTATGGCGATGAAGTGAGGTGGATGCGTGTGCAGGTACAGCCTCGGTACTGACGACAGTTGCTAAGCCAGCCAGAGCGAGACGAGGGATATAACGTCGGCTGGATTCCCAGCTAGTCTGAGCCCAATTCATTACCCTGCTGCCAAGTTCATTAATGCCCGTGTCAATACTGGCTTCAGCTGTTAATATGTCTGGCATTTGTAGTGTTTGTTCTAGTTCTGGGCCTTGGCTCATAGCTACTACACTTTCTCGACTACTTTGTAACTTGACCATACCACCATTTTTTCCTTATGGCAATTGCTTGTGCTTATAATCGCTATGGAAAGCGTTATGAAATAATTAACTGCAGGAACACCCCTTATAGGCCATACTGGCACGGTAAACGGAGTGTTTGGCAGTGGAACATGACACCATGCGCACCCAGCAGGTGCGCCGATTACACGTTTTTTCATTTATCGTAGGTGTTTGGATACTTGTCGCGCCGTTCATTTTAAACTATGGCCGCATGTCCGTCACCATAAATGAAGTCATAGCCGGCGCCATAGTCGCCGGGCTTAGTGCCACCCGCTTACGTGCCCTATCTGCTACTTGGGCTAGCTGGGGTTTACTGGGTATTGGCACCTGGCAGCTACTGTCACCCTTCATATTCAGTTACAGCAAAACTTCCACCTATTGGAACGAGCTGCTGTTCGGAATCGTACTTATCGTTCTGATGTTCTCGGCGCTGGGCAGCACCATCCGCCACCACAGCCACCTGGCCCACTAACGCACCTTTCACAAGTAGCTGGCAGCTCGTCTGCTATCTGTTTCCTGCCACCTGCTACCTGTCTAGTCCCTCCTTCTTACCGAGCGAGATTCTCCTTCACTTCAAAGAATCTCGCTTTTT
>CAZSHK010000064.1:0-2690 GCA_964606965.1 uncultured Candidatus Saccharibacteria bacterium | reverse complement strand
AGTGCCCAATACACAAGGTTTTTAGCCCGAAATTCTGATAGCTTTACTCTCGCCATAATAGTCTAGCTCCCTGTATATTGTATGCCACTAGTTAGTCTTGAGTTTTTTACGCCACTGCAAAGCATAGGGCTTAGCTCTGCCGCCCAGGAAAACAATGCTCAGCAAAGGTACTTGTCGCAGTACAAATATCCCAAGTAATAGCGACAATAGAAGCGCACCAATAGACCCACTTATTATTTCAAGCCACGAGTGCCCGATTGCAAACCTGAAGAAGTATTCATGCACTACATACACGTCAAGCGTGTAAAGTCCGAGAAACCCAAAGAAACTATATATATATTTATTATGCAGCGCTTTAAATACCCAATAAGTGAAACCTATGCCGCTAAAAGCAACCGCGTATAGGTAAAACAAAACTATTACAGGGTAAACGTTCAATGTTGCTATATCACCAACTGAAATGTTGGATATATGATGCGCGATGAGACGGCCATCAAGATGCGTGAGAGGAGCAGGATTATATAACCTATGCCATGTTGCGGCCAAGATAGGAAAGGTTGCTAGACTCAGGGCGGCCGGGACTTTACTGTACCGCTCGAGTCGCTCTCTATAGCGAAAAATTAAGTATCCGGTAATAAAGAAAGGCAAATGCCACTTAACCAAACCCACCCCGTATTTTGCTGTAGGCAAAGCGTAAATAACAAGCCACGTAATCAAATAACTCCACAGCTTCAGTTTCGGCTCAAGTTTTCTTATAAATGCTAGGCAGCAGAAATTTACGAAGAGCACGTACAGAAACCATAGGCCATCGTCGGGAGAAACAATTACATCATGTATGTATGTCATGAAATGCACGCCCCTATAATGAGCACCGCCCAGAAAATAACCAATAAGATACCAAGCAACGAAGGGAATTATAAGCTGGTAAAACTTTCGCTTAATAAATTCCATATTCATTGGCCGAATACTATATGCAGCTGCAGCACCACTCAGAAACATAAAGAGTGGCATATGGAAGGAGTAGATAATTCGAAACAGTAGGTTGCCGTCGAAATTGCCATCGGCAACGTTCATCTGAACAGAATGACCCAACACTACCAAGAGTATGGCAAAGCCTTTTAATACATCCAGGTATGGGTTGTATTGCTTAGAGCCTGGAACTTTACGCTCCTTGCTACGCCTTACCCTTACAAGTCCTTTTCGTTTCCTTTGTTTTACCCCTTGATCAACTTTCGTGACGTAAAGCTCATCTGCTGATAATTTGTTCATCCCAACCAAATATTTCCTACTAGATAGATCTATAGCAAGCACTTTATAAGGCATGTTGAATGTATTAAAAATCAAACGCTTGGCCCGAGACTCAGATAAAGAAATTTGTGACATGTTAATTACAATTTTAATACAAAGTGGTTTTAGACCTGCGTCGCATTCTTTGGAAAGTCCGTTCACCGATCGGCCTACCCGATCGACCACCAAGAAAAATGAGGGATAACCACTTGTTGCGATATAAAATCAAACCTGAAACAAGCAGTGCTAGGCTAATTGAAACAGCTGTACGCATAGCTATATTAAGCCAGTAAGGTCCAAGGCCAAGGTCGAGGAAATACCAAAACGATACATAAATCTCCATCGTGTAGAGGCCTAGGAACTTCAGAAAATTGTTTAGTTTTACGCTTCTGAGCCTCGGTAATAACAGGCATGACAAGCCTATGCCCGCAAAAGCTACTACATAGCTATACCCCAGTGTAATAATTCCATAGGTGCGGATTGTCGCCAAGTCTCCGACTTCCACGGCATCAAGATGATGGTTGGCCAAATGTGGAGGGAGAGTAGTGAGAAAATTCGGTAAATAAAGCCAGTGCCAAGTGGCAATAAGCAGAGGGAAACTTATTAGGCTCACAAGGAGTACGGGGGTTTTAAGGAAAGACAGCCTCTCTCTGTTCTTGAATACAAGATAACCTATTATGAAGAAGGGGAAATGCCATTTGACCAGTCCGATACCGTATTTATTGGTTGGGATTAGCATGGTAGCCAGCCAGACTATTGCATAACTCATATACCCTGTCTTGGCAAAAAGCTTCTTACTGGCTGCCAGGCAGCAAAAGTTCAAAAATAGTACCCATAGGAACCAAAGACCCCAGTCAGGATAGACGGCAATTTGCTTCATTTTTTCCAAAAATACATAAGGGTGTAAGCCAGGCCAACTTCGTACTATGGAGCTCACAACAGCCCAGGCGGCAAATGGCACGACCAGCAATAGAAATTTTTTCCAGATGAACTTTCTATCCATTAGTGTTGAGCTGTACGAAGCAACCGCACCGCTTAAAAACATAAATAGTGGGATATGGAACGAATAGATAGTCCGGAAGACAATTCCATCCTGATAATTAGGCAGGCTTTGTATTGCATGGCCAACAACAACTAGCAAAATGGCAAGCCCTTTCATAATATCAAGGTAAGAGTCACGCACTTTTACTTTTTGCGCAGGCTGCGCTTGCTTCACCATTTACATAATCATACCAATTATAGGCGTCATCATACATTAAAAAGCTATATCACTATGCCTGGCTAAATACCCATTCAAACTCAAGCTTATATCTGTTATGATGGTATGACATGGATAAAGATGCCAAGGTATACGTCGCTGGCCACCGGGGGCTTGTCGGCAGTGCTATTTACCGGAATCTGGA
>CAZSHK010000063.1:0-2732 GCA_964606965.1 uncultured Candidatus Saccharibacteria bacterium | reverse complement strand
CCGAACTCGAAGAGCTCGTAAATAATCTACAACCTGTAACCTCTAACCTACAACCCATCGATGTTACGGCGCCATTTGACACAAATATTCCGGCTGACCAGCGACCACATATATTGAGCAGCGAAGTCGGTAGTAAGCATCCACTAATGAGCGAGCTGGAAAACGTCTTGGATATTTTTTACCGCATGGGCTTTACGGCGATTGAATCGCGGGAGCTTGATGATGACTGGCACATGTTTACTAGCCTAAATTTCCCGGAGGGCCATCCAGCGCGAGATGATTACGACACCTTTACTACTAAAGAGGGTCTGATTGCGCCGGCTCACACCAGCACCATGCAGAACCGTGTGCTTAAAAAGTATAAAAAGAATTTGGAACAAGCTAAGCCAATTGCTGCAATTATCCCGGGGCGCGTCTTCCGCAATGAAGATCTTGACGCTCGTCATGAACATACCTTCTATCAATTAGAAGGCGTCTACGTTGATAAGGGTATCCATGCTGGTCATTTGATTGCCACGCTCAAGACTTTTTTGCAGGAGTACTACCAACAAGAACTGGAAGTTAAGACACAGCCATTCTACTTTCCATTCACCGAACCGAGCTTTGAGTTTGCGTTGAGTTGCCCATTTTGTAAAAAACAGGGTTGCAATATCTGTTCTTACTCCGGATGGATTGAGTTAATTGGCTGCGGCATGATCCACCCGAACGTTCTTAAGATGGCTGACATTGATCCTGCCATCTACACCGGTTTCGCCTGGGGCGGCGGCATTGAACGCTTAGTCATGATGAAGAACGACATTGAAGATATCCGCCACTTTGAAAGTGGCAAACTAGACTTCCTGAGGCAATTCTCATGAAAAACGCGATTATTCTACATGGCCGCCCAAGCAAGGACGACTACTATGACACAGCCACAGAAAGCCAATCAAATTCACATTGGTTGCCTTGGCTCCAGCATCAGCTACTCCTAAAAGAAGTATTAGCTCAAACCCCAGAACTGCCACATTCTTACGCACCTGACTACGCTGAATGGAGAAAAATTTTTGAAGCGTTACAACCTACTACAGAAACTATTCTGGTTGGTCATAGTTACGGTGCCGGTTTCTTAATTCGTTGGCTAACCGAAAATTCAAACAAAAAAGTCGGACGGGTCGTGCTGGTAGCGCCTTCGCTTGGTTATAAATTTGATGACAGGGACAAGTTTTTTAACTTTGTTATCAATCCAAATCTAGCCAAGCAGACTGGCGGCATTACCATAGTTGTAGCAAAAAATGACACCGAATCCATACAGAGAGCCGTTAAAGAACTCACGAGCATTGTAAAAAATATAAAACTGCGCGAACTTGAAACCGGTGGCCACTTTACGCGTAGCGATATGGGTAAGGCTGAATTCCCGGAGCTACTGGAAGAGGTTACGTCATGAAAGTCTCGCTGAAGTGGGCTCAACACTATAGCAACGTCGACCTTAAAAAGCTTTCCGTCGATCAGTGGGTGGAAAAAATTGGGACTCAACTTGGTGCGGTTGAAGAGGTTATAGATATTGGTGAGCGTTACCAAGGTATCGTGATTGCTAAGGTCGTGGAGTGTATAAAACATCCGAATGCTGACAAATTGTCTATTTGCAAGATTGATGATGGTAAAAAGATAAAAGGAATCAAGCGTGACGAAAAAGGCTATTTTCAGGCTGTTTGCGGCGCGCCAAATGTTAAGTCAGGCCTGACTGTTGTCTGGTTGCCACCGGGCACAATTGTACCCAGCACGTTTGATAATGAACAATTCAAGCTTGAAGCACGTGACATTCGCGGCGAAACCAGCAACGGTATGCTTGCTAGTGCCAAAGAGCTGGCCCTGGGCGATGATCATAGTGGCATTGCCGAACTGGAAGAAGGCAAGCCGGGTGACGATTTTGCTAAGACCTATGCTTTGGATGATTTTGTTATAGATATTGAAAACAAAATGTTTACCCACCGACCGGATTTATTTGGAATACTTGGCGTGGCCCGGGAGCTGGCGGGGATAACCCACCAGGCTTTTGAATCACCTGCCTGGTACAGGACGCCACCAAAACTCACTAAAGACGGGCCAAACATTGACATTAAAATCGAAAATCAGCTGTCGAAGTTGGTGCCCCGGTTCACTGCTGTAGCGATCAATATTAGCCATAATGGTCCTAGCCCGATTTGGCTTAAGACTTATCTCAGCCGGGTTGGTCTGCGACCCATTAACACAGTAGTGGATATAACCAATTACTTTATGCATCTGACAGGCCAGCCACTGCACGCCTATGACTACGACAAACTGCCGGCGCCGAGCCTGGAAACGCGTATGTCAAAAAAGGGCGAGATATTAAAGCTACTTAACGGTAAGGAAGTTGCTTTTGAAGATGACCAAACCATTTTGATAACTTCGGGCGACAAAGCCGTGGGCGTTGGTGGTGTTATGGGTGGTGAGGAAACCGAAGTTGACGAAAACACCAAACGGATAGTTCTAGAAGTCGCTAATTTTGACATGTACACCATACGAAGAACAGCGATGCAGTATGGTTTGTTTACCGATGCTGTCACCCGTTTTAATAAGGGCCAATCCAGTCTGCAGCAAGACCGCGTGCTGGCTAAGGCTGCCCTAGATGTTGTTAGGTTGACTAACGGCACAATTGCCAGCCAGGTAATTGATAAACATGCCACGCTAGAACAACCCAAACCGGTAAGAATTACACCTGAATTTGTGAATGA
>CAZSHK010000062.1:0-2748 GCA_964606965.1 uncultured Candidatus Saccharibacteria bacterium | reverse complement strand
AGCTATCAACGAAACTTTGAGGCCTGGATGGACTTCTTCCTGCACCGTGAGCACGAACAAGACTAATAATTCTATTCGCTTTTGAACTGTAAGTTATCAAAAAGTAATATACTGACAGGATGAAAAAGTCTGAAGGCCACATACCATTTAAGGGCTTTGAAACTTATTACAAAATAGTCGGTGCAAAGACTAGCAAACCACCGCTGCTCGTTCTTCATGGTGGTCCGGGCGGAGCCCATAATTACCTACTTGATTTAGCGGCCTTAGCCAATGACAGGCAAGTTATATTTTATGACCAACTTGGTGGTGGCGTTTCAGACCGGCCCAAAGACGATACTCTCTGGACTATTCCATTGTTTGTCGAAGAGCTAAAAACCGTTCGTGAGCATCTGGGTCTAAAGAAGTTTCACTTATATGGTCATTCATGGGGAGGTATGTTGTCGATAGAGTACATGCTTACAAAACCTAAGGGTGTAGTGAGTGTAGTTCTAGCCAGTGCCATGATAAGTATGCCTCTGTATCAAAAAGAAGTAGATAAGTTGAAGCGAGCTTTACCAAAAGAAGTTTCTAAGACTCTGTTTAAGCATGAGCGTGAAGGTACCTTGGGCTCTGTCGAATATGCCAACGCAGTCGTAGAGTATTATGCAAGGCACATTTATCAAGGTAAAGAATGGCCACCAGAACTCTTATCGGCAAATCCGGCTTTTGGGGATTCATATAGAGTAATGTGGGGCGCCAACGAGGCGTTCGCTAATGGCAGCATGAAAAAATGGGACAAAATAGACGAACTTAAAGAGATAAAAGTGCCAACCCTAATTACGGCCGGTCAATATGATGAACTCACGCCTGAGCAAGCCTTGTTAACCCAGTCTCAGATTGCGAATTCAGAAATTAAAATTTTCACAGCCGGATCTCATTGTGTGCACGCCGAACAATCTGAGGAGTATGTAAAGGTTATTCGGGAATTTCTACGTAAAAACGATTAATAAAAATTCTTAATACTTTGTTATCTTTTGAGCACTTGCGGTTCGATGGACCGCGGACTATAGTGGAATTACTGTGAGTAAAGAAATAGAAAGTGCTAAAACAGCCATTGTGAATTCTAGTGGCGAGCTATTAATATTGCGGCGTAGTCGGCTTCAAAAACATCGTCGTGGCGGCCTTGATTGGCCAGGGGGCAAAATTAATACTAAGAGATTAGAGTTTCCAGAATCAGCCGCCTGGCGTGAAACTATTGAAGAAACTGGACTAGTTCTTGATGGCCTACATTATCTTGGTGAATATCGTGGCCGGCATAGAACCAGTCATTTTTATGCGGCAGTCTTACCACCATCGTCCCGCATACATCTAAGCCGCGAGCATAGTGCTTTCCTGTGGGTGCCATTAGAGTCATATCCGCAGCTATCCTTACCTGAAAAGTATATTCGCGCGGTGGTCGATAATCTGTCAGTCTTTGACGACTTAATACATAACGCCGCCGATATTGAACCAGTCACCTTAGTTAACGCATAACATATTAACTATTTCCAGAATCATATGCAGATTTTGCTATGTATTTTGCTGCTTCAAGTAAATCTTTAGCGACAAAAGTTGCGTCTGGTGCATCCATAACCGTGCCTGTCTGAACCAGAATAGTTTTAGTACCTGCATTAATTCCAGTTTCAATATCTGTCAATCTATCACCTATGGTCCATGAATTAGCTAGATCAATGTTATATTTTGCGGCTGCATCTTTAATAAGTTTTGGCTTTGGCTTACGACAATCGCAATTGCTATCTTCACTATGCGGGCATATGTAAGTTTCGGTAATTTTTATACCGCTTGGCTCAATTTGTCGGAGTACTTCATTATTTATTTCATCAAAATCAGCTTTGGCAATAAGGCCTTCAGCTAGACCGGCCTGATTAGTAACAAAGAAATACATAAAGTCCAAAGTGGCTAAAAGCTTTAAGCCCTCAAGAGCATTCTTTAACAACTCTACTTTATTTACACTATCAACTCGCTCATGATAAGGAACACCTGCATTAATGGTGCCATCGCGATCTAGAAAAATAGCCTTCATGATCTAACTATAGTTCGCTGACTTTAAGCAGTGACTTAATTGCCCTGCGTTCATCCATGGCATCGTAAGCTTCTTTAATGTTCGCTAGGTCAGTTTTAAAATCAAAAACTAGTCCTGGGTTAATTTCTCCGGACAGGACAGCCGGAAGTAGTTGAGGAATATAAACCCGGGCTGGTGCTACGCCTCCGCGAATACCAACATTCTTCCAGAACAAATCTGCGTATGAAAACTTCTTATATATGGGCAGACCAACTGTCCCAATTATCCCACCGGGCCGGGTTATGCCCACGCAGGTGGCAATAGATTCATCTGTACCGACACATTCCAGAGCGGCGTTCACGCCAACACCGTCTGTCAATTTTATAACGGCTTTAGTTGCTGCATCACCTCGTTCTTTAAGAATGTCGGTAGCGCCGAACCTTTTAGCCATTTTTTGACGGTCTGGCTTTCGGCTTAGCGCTAGTATGCGGGTTGCCCCCAAGAGCTTGGCTGAAATAATTGCGCACAGTCCAACTGCACCATCTCCGACAACTGCTACTGTGTCGCCACTTTTTACGCCAGCACTTATAGCTGCATGATAACCAGTGCACATTACATCAGAAAGGGCTAGCAAAGAGGCAAGCGTAGAAGGTGAGTATTTTTTAGTTGGGACTTTAACCAAAGTACCATCAGCTAGCGGAACACGG
>CAZSHK010000061.1:0-2990 GCA_964606965.1 uncultured Candidatus Saccharibacteria bacterium | reverse complement strand
CCATTACACGTATAAGATTTAATGTCCACTTCGTGCTATAATTCGACTGTTCAAGGGGAAGGTGACTAGAAATAAATAACTTCTCATTGAAAGAAGTAGATTTAGCAGTTAAAAGCTATAAAATAGATTTATAGAACATAATGTTGACTTTTAAAAATATCTGTTTTATAATTATACAAAACGTTAACAGTTAACGGATAGGGAAGTATAAATTATGACCGAAAAGACTGAAACTCCGACTAAACTCAATATTGAGAAGATTGTTAACGACGTCCTCGGTACGATTGAACGGGAGCGGGAACGCGAAATCGTAGCCCGTCGTTATGGTTTATTTGACCGCAAGGAAACTCTAGAGCAAATAGGGGAGTTACTAGGTATTACCCGCGAACGTGTTCGCCAACTGGAAAAAGCCGTTGTAGCCCGTCTTAAGAGCGCTGCCGATAATGGTTTGCCACATATTAAAGACGTTCAGGCTGCTTTTGTTGAAGAACTTAAGGGAATGGGCAATGTAGCCCGTATCAGCGAACTATCCAAGCGTGTTACTAAGGACAGTAACCGCCTGGATCAAGCCCGTGTATCTTTCCTGGCCCAGTTAAGCCCACAACTAGTCGTAATTGACGACAACGACCATTTTTACCTAGCTGTCGGCGTCAAGAGCGTACACAACGAAAAAGCCGTTCGCGATCAAGTCCAGAAGATTATCGACGCTATTAAGCAAATTGGCGAACCAACCGACATTCAGACCATTGCTGCCAAAGTAGGTATGAATGATACTAAGCACGTTGAAGCTCTGGCCAGTATTTCTAAGCACCTGGCGACCCTAAATGACCGGTGGGGCCTAGTAAAATGGCCGTTAGTTAACCCTAAGAACATTCGCGACAAAATCTACGTTATCTTGAAAGAGAAGGGCAAACACATGCACTTCAACGAGATCTCTGAGGCCATTAAGGACTCTGAGTTTAAGCGCAAAGATGTTACTACCCAAGCTATTCACAACGAACTTATTAAAGACAAACGATTTGTTTTGATCGGGCGGGGAATTTACGCTCTGAAAGAGTGGGGCTATAAAAAGGGAACTGTCGCCGACGTAATTTCAGAGGTCCTACGCAAAGAAGGTGGGCCGCTGCACCGTGATGAAATAGTCAAACGCGTACTTAAGAGCCGTTACGTCAAAGAAACTACGATTCTATTGAACCTGCAGGGCAAAAGCCAGTTCAAACGAGTTGCCAAAGCCACCTACGCCCTAGCAGAATAAAACAGGTTAAAATAAAGACGTGCTTTATCCTGACCCTATAGAATTTCAAGGCGTAGCTAACGTTGATGAGGCTACTAATTTTCGATATATCTATGAGGATGAGGCGCCGCCGAGACCAGAAGGTGACGCCTTTGACCAATTGGCGGTTGCATTCGCGGGTTTTTTATCCGAAGACCAGATCGATAGCCTACCAATCAGTGAGCGCAATTATTGGGCCGCTTTCGTAACAGTAATTGCCGCCCTGGCAGTTGATACACCTCAAGGCGAAAGACTGGTACTAGGTACAGCCGAAATAAAAGACCTGCACGCAATTGCCCAGGAGCAAGCCAGTCCGACGGGTGTTCTGCAAGACTTTAGCGCATATATAGTACGAACTCGTAAACAGGCCCACAGAGAAGCGTTGCCTAGCAACCCAGACCATCTTTATGCAAGTCTGCGATTAGGTTTTAATAGTCGACAGCATGAACTCGGTGAGAAACACGGCAAGTATTACGGCCGGCTAGCATGAAGCTGGCGCAGTCATAATTAGGGTAGAATGTAATGATGCACCGTAATAATATCCCTGAACTTCATGGTCCAGACGCTTTAGCTGAGGCAGGGCAGATGGTGTTAGATGACCTCACGATAGCCGGTGTGGTTGTAAGAAATGTGGTCGATGTTGCCACTGTGCCCCCACTAAATACCAAAGAAGCCCGCGCGGAGTTTGCTTCCAACATCTACAATGTATTGCCTGGCTTAACGGCTCTGGATGCCGTGCTGGCAAAGTGGTCGTTTGCTAACGGCTCAAGCGTCTTAACAGCCAGCCCTCAACCCCAAAGAGTTTTATTTCTAGAAGGATCAAGCGACACGCATATTGATAATGAAGACAGCTACACCCCTGGACCCTTATTTCTAGGTCTACGTCTTGATAACCATCCTGAGATTAAACGAATTTATACCGCGAGGCGGATTGGCAAATCAACCTTGGGGGCCAATAACAAAGTACGGACCAACACAGCCCATTGGTTAGAAATGTGGCCCTCACACTTTGGAGCGCGTTTACCCATAGGAAGATTTGGCAGGGCAGAGCAGCAGCCAGGTGATGGGCTTTTTATCCCGGGAAACCCATTTACTGCACTGCATAGGCTTCACGCAAAAAAACTAAGAACAGCTCGAACCGCTGGTACACAATCATTTGGTTTGGATTATTCGCTGCAAGTACAAAATACGAACACGCATATGCCAGGACAGCCACAACTGGAAGATCCAGACTTAGACCAGAAAGCCGTCCAACCAACTAGAGCAGGGTAAAGCAAAATTAAAAAAACAAAAAATTGAAATGTGAATGAAAATAGACAGACAAACCAAGCAGCAGAACACACAACCAAGCTATACACCATACGTCGCACATTGTATATTTTACGACTGTGATTAGCCTCTAATAGATGGTTACCAATACCTTCCCGTTAGGGAAGTAACCAGCTCCACAAGCTAGCTGCCGCTACATTTTGATTAGGTACTGCTGTCTAATGCTTGGTGTTATTACATATTACTTGCTGCAGCTTGCTAACTACTAATACGGCCTAGTGTCGTAAAACTTTTCACGGCGCTACATAGTTTTCCACAACGACCATTTGCTTTTTGGTCTTTTCTATTTACTTGTATATGTCTCCCCTTTATCCTGCCCTAACCTGCATATTTGACATTTACCTATTTGGATATGTTAGTATAGTTTTTTGTGATATAAATCAAAGTT
>CAZSHK010000060.1:0-3280 GCA_964606965.1 uncultured Candidatus Saccharibacteria bacterium | reverse complement strand
CGCCTAGGGCGTCAACGTCTTTACTTGGCGCTACCAGGTTAACTATTTCGTCCGTCTGGTTTGGATCTTCCAGCGGCAGCTGCACGATAACACCGTGCACCGTTTTATCATCGCTTAACTTGTTAAGTAATTTTGGTACTTCTGTTTGCTTAATTCGGTGAATGTCGACGTCTATCAATATGTCAGCGCCATATGCTTTTTTGAGCCGTACATAGGTATCAATCACGGGGTTATCGACGGTAACTATTATAGCCAGCTTGGGCATGACCCCATGGGCTTGCCTTAGCGCCCGCACTTCTCTAGCCTGTCGCTCCTTTATAAATCCAGCCAGTTCCTTGCCATTCAGTATTTTCATAACCTGTAAATTGTAACACCTTAGCAGCCAGGTTTGCATTTCCTGCAGAACATAGTTACGATAAGCGTAAGCATTAAAAAATAAAGGAAAATATATGCAACAACGAAGTCCGATAGCAGTTTTCTTCTTATCACTTATAACACTTGGCATATACGCCATAGTTTGGCAAGTTAAGACTAAGAATGAGCTAAACAAGTTAGGCTCTAGTATACCCACGGCCTGGCTGATTATTGTCCCTTTTGTAAACATCTGGTGGCTGTGGAAGTATAGTGAAGGCGTTGCCAAAGCCACTAACAACAAACTAACTGATGTCATTGCGTTCATCTTACTGTTCTTACTGGGAATCATCGGCATGGCTATAATCCAGAACGAATTCAATAGGGTCGGCGCCACGCCAGTAGCTACACAACCTATACCCCCTACTCCCGACACGCCAAGTGATACTCCAAACACAAATCCGATGCCACCGGTAGCACCTCAAAGCCCTCCAACTGCTTAAACCTTGCCAAAACAGGGGTAATTTGCTAAAGTTTCTTGAGTCGCGAGCCTTTGGCTCGCTCCGGGCCAGTAGCTCAGCTGGTTAGAGCGTCTGCCTCTTAAGCAGAATGTCGAGGGTTCGAGTCCCTCCTGGCCCTCCAATGAAGAAGTCTCAGCCTGGAGGCTGGGGCTTTTTCATTTGAGCCAAGCGGGACGAGAACGGGTTTGCCAGTGGCAAACCCCGCCCCTTGCCCCAGAAAGGCCGGAGGCCTTTGGGGTTGGATAGCCACGACAATCTGTCGTCGGCCCAAGGCGAGTCCCTGCCTGCGGCAAGTGGGCCTCCTGGCCCTCCAGTCCTGTTATATTGTTGCTTGTTGTTATAAAATACACTTATGAAACAGCTGCTGAGCATCGTTATGATTGTCGGGTTCCTGTTCGTTGACTTCTTGTTCTTTCACGATATTTTCAAGTCAGGGGAGACGATAACGCTCCCTCAATATCTTACGGGCATTTTGAGCCTGCCGGTTTTTGCCCTTTCCCTTCAATCGCTAATAACAAATAGCAAGCACTCTAAGGGCTTGCAGTAAACCTGCCCGCTCCTAAATCCTCCCGAGCGTCAGGAATTCTTCCACCTCAAACCGCTTCTGCTTATTGACAAGCAGGACTACAATAGTATGTGTAACAATTAAGGATAATATAGAAATGTCAACAACAGAAACTTGCTTTTCGTCTTATGGCGAGGACAATGACAACGATTTGGTTATGGAAGCTTTAGGGCGGAATCCCTTAACAAACGTATTTCGGGTAATGGGCGGTAAGACAATTGCTTACACTGTCGAGGCTTACCGACGTGAATTCCAAGAGCCAGCGGTGCCAGTTCTCGCTGAACAACCCAAGCCAGTGGATGCCATTCTGCCTGCACAAACCGCTGCCTAGGCAGACTATGAGCCCGACTATTCAAAAAAGAGCCCGCTTTTAGTGGGCTCTGCTTCAGCTCCTGTAAAATTTAAACTGCTATAACACCGTAGCTGCGGCCACGGCTATCAAAATCAAAATAAGACGGTTCGTCGTTTCGAAACCAGGTTTCATCACCTCTGGACATATCTCCCCCTAACGTTTGTACACTCTTAGCCTACGGGATACTAAGCATAGCCACTATGAACTATTTCACAGAGAGAGACTAAAACTTGAAGTATTCACGAAGTCGTTCCGCTCGCTGGCGCACTTCATCACGCTCATCTGGTGTACCTGTAAGATTGTAGTGGCCCATTTTACGGTCAGGCCTTGCACCCTTTCCATAAAGGTATATGCGGGCATCTGGTTCAATGGCCAAAGCATCACGGATGTCGTCTACGGTAGGAAACTTATTGAGTGGCATCTCCCCCTGACCAAGTAGGTTCACCATTACCGTTGTTCCAACTTTCATCTCCATTGAACCAAGAGGCAAGCCGCTTACAGCCCGTATGTGCTGTTCGAATTGCGAAGTCCAGGCGCCATCTATCGTCCAGTGGCCAGAATTATGCACCCGCATAATGAATTCGTTGGCCAAGAGGCTATCATCGGTATCAAATAGTTCGAGTGCGAAGACTCCGGCACCTTCTACTACGCTTAGTACAGCCCGCATCATTTCCTGAGCTTCAAGCGCCTTTCTGGGGCTGATATCAGCTGGAGCCTGGACGATATTGCAAATCTGATCGCTATGGACAGTTTCAACGACAGGATACATGTCTATATTGCCTTCCGTATCCCTGGCGGCGATAGTTGCTAGCTCACGTTTAAAGGCGATCTCTTTTTCAACAATAATTTCAGGCACTATGTGGGTATCTGTGTCGCGAAAGTGGTCTTCAACATCTGACCAGCTATGTCCGCTTAGCTTGATATTACCCCGGCCATCAAACCCACCTAAACACACTTTGGCAATCCCATCGCCATATTTAGCCCCAAAAGCTTCAAATTCTGTTTCGTTGGTAACCCGTGCGAAAGGTGCCATCGGTATGCCGACATCGGGATTAGTAAAAGCAAGCTTCTGCGTATTTTTATTCTGAACAATTTGCAGCCAACGAGGACTCGGCTGTATATTGTGGCCTTCGCCTTCAAGCTCTACAAGAATATCCGCTAGAAAATGCTCACCTTCCCATGTTGTAACTTTTGATCTGCGAACAGCTTCGGCTATGGCATCCTGATCGTTGATAGAAGCATCAATGATTTCCACACCACTCTGACCCATTGGGGGCATAACACCGTCTTTAATCTTGTCTATTGCCAAAAAAGTAAAGCCGAGGCGTTTGCATGCGTCTGCTGACATTAGACCCAGCTGGCCTGCACCAACCATTCCTACATCGACTTGTTCCGCACTCATATGAACGTTATTTTGCATTCATGTTTGGCAAGTTGCAAGCATGAGCACAAATTATTCGCAACTCTTGTTAATTATCTCACTGCTTATGC
>CAZSHK010000059.1:0-3294 GCA_964606965.1 uncultured Candidatus Saccharibacteria bacterium | reverse complement strand
ATTGGCACACCAGTTATTGTCCATACCTAATTTTGCTAAATTCAGAACCACTTTAGTTCACTAGACTTATCTCGGCGCAGCCAGAGAATTGAACAATAAACTAACCAGGTCAATATCATACCAGTGGTGTTTGCTACTAAGTCACGCCAAGTATCGTGAGTGTCAAAGCTCAGGACTGCCAATCCCAACAATTCAAATATATATTCGGCAATTTCATTGAGAACTCCCAGGCTGCAAACAAAAGAAAATAACAGGGCAGTTGTAAGGTACCAACTTAGGTGTATTTTTAGTGTTTTGAAGAGGTAAATGAACAGCAATGTGGCTGAGATACCGCCGCTGGCGTGAAGTAAAAAATTACCGAACCTTTCTTCATAAACATTAGAAACCATTGAGCCTAGCAAGCCAATAACGACGGCACCCAAAATCCAGACCCACTGATCTTTTAAAGAATACTTACGTTTCAGCTCATGCCCGAGCCAGACCGTAAACGGCAAGATAAAGATTACATAAGCTAGCGCGTGAATCATAGGATTTAATAGTACAGCGTAGTAGCTGAAGATAAAATCAAATTAATCACCTAATTCTGTTGGAGCTAAATCCATAGAAAATGTGTGGCCAGCTTTATCGCGCTTGGTGCGTAGATAGTCTATATTTGACTCGCTTACGCCAACCTCCAGCGGCACCATAGTCACTTCAATACCGGCACCTGATAGAGCAGATAGCTTTCTAGGATTATTACTAAGAAGCCTAACTCGATTTAGTCCATGCTCAACCAGAAAACGGGCACAATGACCGTACTGGCGTGAATCCAAAGGTATGCCAAGTTGTTCGTAAGCATCGACCGTATCCAGACCTTCTTCCCGCTGCAACTTATAAGCTTCGCGCTTTAGCTCTAGACCAGCTCCACGACCCTCCTGCTCTAGTAAGTCAAAATATACCCCACCTTCCGTGGCAATCAGGCGTTGTGCCTCTTCACGCTGTGCCCGACAGTCACAATCAGGACTCGGAGGAGAGTCCACGTACATGAAATCGTGAGGATCAGCAGAGCGTTTAAGCCGCTCAGTAATTTCGGGGTTTTCGCCAAACTCGGAAAATAGACAAGCAGAATGCATGCGTATTAGTGGACCGGCGTCGCTGTCGGCAAGTTTACTAAAATCGCCTGCAACGACAGCTATCGCGTCCCCCTCCTGTTCATTCTGACCCGTTATTAAGTACAAACTGAAAGGTAAACCTGACTTGAATCGAAGTTCGCTTATACGGCCATGACTGCCCAGGGGCATGGGCTCTCCATAATCGAACCACATATGCATGGCTGTTGTAAGATGCGTTAAAGCTTCACCAGAGGCCATAATTCTTATTTATAACATAAAAGCAACAATAAAGCTACATTCAGGGTCTTGCAGTCGTCGGAGTTAGAACGATACTAGGCGGAAAGCTCTTCGACCGCTATGTGAACGGAATTTGCTGGATCGTATTTTTCTAACACCAGCGCTAACTCAGTTAGTGCAGTAACACTGTCAACTTCCCCTAACCACATGTCATCGTATTGCTTGGAGGCGAACTTCAACATGACCCCAGAAGTTACTGTTGGGTCCGAGTCTTTACGACGCTGTTTTATGCGTTCTAGAGATGGAAGACCGTTCGTCTCGTCGTCCAGCCTTAGCTTGATGCCTAATCCTGCTAGCGCCAGCACCATTTCCGGTGCTACACCTTCTTTTACCCATGAGCTGGCAGTTTTTTCAACATAAGTGTCTCTATCTTCAAGATCAAGACCTTCGCTAGGAACCATTAGTCCTGGTAGGTCATCTTTGTCTGGCATAAATGTCCATCGATCTTTAGTGTTATGCCCAAAAATATGAGAACCATCAACCTCCACAGATATTTCGAACGTGTCGGGTGTTGCCGGGAACCCCATTATTGAGGCAGCGCATATACTAGCCTGTGTCCAGTTTTTGTCATTTGACCCAAGTATGGATATGGCTCCAGCCTTTTTAGCCATGGCTGCAACTTGTGCACTCATTACAGTGTCAACGTCGATACTGTCAAAGACGCCGTCAAGAGCATCCTCAGCTGTAACTCCGTAAAGTCCATAATCAATAACCGTGTCAACCCGTGCCATATTGCACCTCTTAGTATACATACTTTAACATACTAAGACTAAATGGTCAATGTCTGGTACGCCTAATAGAATTCGAACCTACGACCTTTGGTACCGGAAACCAATGCTCTATCCTGCCGAACTACACGCGCATGGAAGTTATAATAACTCCTCAGAAGCAAGTAGATTAAAGCATGGATCAAAACAACAGACGGCGGCCTAATTAATTCTGGATGTGGATATAATATAATGCTATACCAATAACGTAAGGACGAAAAATGAAGAAATTACTAGCATCTCAGCTCGGGCAAATGATGTGCGGGTGTCTTAGTTTTATCTCGGTGATTATTGCTGGAGGAATCTATGCAACAGGCCCTTCGTCAGTTACGCTAAGCGTTTTTATGCTTTTTATAGCGATTACCTTTGCCTTTATTTCATATTGTTCTTTTGTATTGAAACTTGTATGGTGTGGACCCTACATCCAATTCAAGGCTACTGGTCGTTCAGCTAAGTTCGTAGGTCCGATTGCGTATATTCCTTTAGGGCTAATAATTTGGTTCTTTGTATTGATTTCTTAAGCAAACGAGTCAGTGATGGAGAGTTGCTAGATTACTCCTTAGGTTTTTCTGTGGACTTTTCTGTTTGGGGCGATTTTTTTGCTGACGAGTCTTGTGGATCGCTAACCTTCATAGGTTGCTTTGCAACATTCTTTCTTTTTCTTCTCAAGAACAACATTACCATGGCAATAATGAGCATGCCCAAAACCAGTCCGCCAACAACTAAGCCTAAGTTATTACTCTTGGGTTTTGGTGTTACGACTGCGGTTGCTTGAGGTGCTACTACTTTGAATGATAAAAGTTTTGTTGAGGCTGACACTTGTTGATTAACAGGATCGGTCACGGTTACATCAACATAATGATCGCCTATTTCTAAGCCATTTATGGTATAGCTCCAGTTACCATCTGCATCAGCTGTACTTGTCGCAGTCGTAGGAGTTGAATGAATAGTTAACGAAACAATACCCTTAGCCACCGTGTGTCCTGAAAGTTTTAGCGACTGACCTAGTGTTATTTCAATGTTGTCAGCTTGTACAACTTTATCGTCCACGCTGACGGCAGTTAATTCGACTGTATTTGCTTGGGCAGGAGATGTTGTCTTGTTGTTTGTGGATGGGGTAGATGTGGTGGTTTTCGGGG
>CAZSHK010000058.1:0-3411 GCA_964606965.1 uncultured Candidatus Saccharibacteria bacterium | reverse complement strand
TGCCAATATACCAATAACCACGATAACGATTAACAGTTCCACAATGGTGAAACCGGATTGCTTACTTTTTAGTGAAGTCATGGAGACCCACCCTCCTTGATTATTTTTTAGTTCAGAACTTACCAAATTAATAGCAAGTGTCTAGCACAGATTATTAAGCATAACCACTGGGGCGTCAAGTACTACTTAAATTCAATAATCTAGTTATTGCCAATGTTTTTGCTCAAAGAGGCGATTGGGCCCATAACGCTCGCAGCAATCAGTCCTACTAAAGTACCTAAGACAACTATCATAAGCGGTTCAATTATGGAGCTCATTCCATCAATGATGGTAGATACCTCCTCTTCGTAAAAATCGGCAACTTTAACCAAAATTGTATCAATTTGTCCGGTTTCTTCACCAATTGCTAACATTTGGCTAACAATTGGTGGAAAATGCGTGCCTTGGCTAAGAGGTTCGCTCAGTTGCTTGCCGTTTTTGACTTCCTTAGCAGCCGCTTGTAGCTCAGATTCAATTACTTTGTTGCCAATAGCGCCGCCAGTAACCTCTAGGGCCTCTAATACGGCTACACCAGACGACATAAGCGAGGCAAAAGTCCGGGCAAAACGGGCCACGGCCACTTTTATAATAATATTATTGATAATAGGTATGCGCAGCAACAGTGCATGAAGCTTGTACTTACCGCCCGGCGTTCGGACATAGCGTCTCAGGAAAATTATGGCTACACTGAAAGCGGCTATAATAATTAGTGCATTGGGAATATGTATTGGTCCGATTTTTATAAGCGACGAAGTTAGAAAATTGCTGAAATTAAGCATTACCTGGGTGTAGATTGGTAGCTTGGCATTATCACCACCAAGATCTTTAAGAATTTTGCCAATTTTTGGTATGACCATAGTCATGATGCCGAAAAAGGCCACGATTGTTATGACCAAAATAACTGATGGATACATCATGGCGCTTTTAATTTTCTTTCGCATGCTAGCATCCTGTTCGATCTGGCTAGAGAGACGCTTCAGTATGTCGTCTAAAATACCGCCAGCCTCACCGGCCTTAACCATGTTCACGTAAACATCTGAGAAAACCCGGGGATACTTCATAAACGCCTGGCCTAAAGGAATGCCGCCCTCTACGTCTTTAGTAATATCTGCCACTACCTCCTTGAAGTATTTATTGTCTGTTTGGGCTTGTAGAGTCGACAAAGCTCTAGTTAAGGGAACTCCTGCCGAAACCATAGTAGACAGCTGACGGGTAAACAGAACCAGATCCTTTAGCTTGACCTTTTTTTTCGGTTTAAGTTTTTCAATAAAACTAGTTTTGTCGTTATCAATTTTAATAACCAGGGGGCGGATTTCCTGCCGGTGCAGGTTAGTGATGAGCGCTTCTTTATTAGCGGCCTCACTGATACCATGGATGGTCTTTCCGTCTTTAATAGCTGTGTAGGCAAAGCGCATGTTAATTCTCTGTGGTTACTCGTAAAATTTCTTCTACAGATGTTTGACCACGGAGTGATTTAACAAGTCCATCAACCTGCATAGTCACCATGCCATCTTTGACGGCCTGGTTTTGAATACCGTCACTCGTTGAACTGCCGACAATTAGTTTCTGTACTTCTAGCGAGTTGTCCAGCACCTCGTAAATACCCATCCGGCCCTTATAGCCGGTATGTCCACAGTTTTCACAGCCATTATCATGGGCTTTCCAGAGTTTTATAATCTTGGTTTCCGATGTACTTAGCTCTTCAGTCGTTTGCTGATTGGTAGCCGAAGGATTGGCTTTACCAATTCCGGCTTCCAGCGCACTTACTTCCAGGTCATGAATTTGCTTCATGGTAGCTGGCTGATCAATACCAAATAATTCGGCCAGTTGTTTAACGGCTGCCTCATCAGGTTCAAATGATTGACGACAATCGACACACAAACGGCGTACCAAGCGCTGACCAACTACGGCTCTCACTGTACTGGCGATTAAGAAGGGTTCAATACCCATGTCTAATAATCGCGGCAAACAGGTGGCGGCATTATTGGTGTGCAGCGTGCTTAAAACTAAGTGTCCAGTTAGTGCCGCCTGCACAGCCAACCCGGCAGTTTCCTTGTCTCGGATCTCGCCGACCATAATGATATTTGGATCTTGACGCAAAAGTGCCCGCAGTCCGTTAACAAAAGTCATACCGGCTACCGGATTGACCTGGGTCTGGTTGGTACCGACCACTCGGTATTCGACCGGATCTTCAATAGTTGAAATATTGACTGAAGGACTGTTAAGAATATTTAGAACGCTAAACAAACTGGTCGATTTACCCGAGCCGGTCGGACCGGTTACCAAAATCATACCGTGCGGCTGGACAATGGCTTTGCTAAGATTATGCAGCGCTCCACCCCAATAACCGAGCTCCTCAAGCGTTGGAGCTTTGGATGACTCATTCAAAATACGCATTACTACTTTTTCACCGTCAACGACAGGTAGGGTAGAAACACGCAGAGCATAGAGCAAACCACCAACCTCTACTTTAAAACGACCGTCTTGAGGAGCGCGTCGTTCATCAATTTTAAGATTCGACAAAATTTTAATACGCGATACCAAAGCGCCTAGGACTTTTTTAGGCAGCTTGTTGGCTTCACGTAAAACTCCATCGACCCGATAGCGGACTAGCACGTATTCCTCACGCGGCTCAATATGGACATCGCTGGCACCGGACTTTACTGCATATTCAATTAGTAAATTTACAGTTTGAGCAATTGGCGAATCTTCGGCCAGATCCTCCTCATTTATTTCTTCTTCTTGTTCTTCTTCCTGATCCTCGGGACTGATAACTTTGGTAAGCTCGGAACTAATATTGCCTCGGTACTGGTCAAGCGCCTGCTGAATCATGCTGCTGGTTGTAACGTGGACTTTGATATTTTCGCCCAACTGTTTCTTTAAAAATGTAATCGCTTGAATATCGTCGGGGTCTTCCATGGCCAGCAATTTGGATCCGTCAGCTTCAACTGCAAAAATAACTGTTTTATATTGGCGGGCAATACGCTCAGGAATAAGCCGCAGTACGTCGCGCTTAATTTCTTTAGCATTTAGCTCGACAAACGGCACGTCAATTTCAGTGGCGTATAGCTTGGTCAGGTCTTTGTCGGTGATCATGTTGTTCTTAATAACAACATCTTGCAGCGGTTTTTTCTCGGCAAGGACTTGTTCACGCAATGCTGGCAATTTATCAGCGGTCACCTTCTTGGCGCCCACCAATAATTTCTCAACCAAGCTGTCGGATACTCTCATAGATTTAGATTCATTATATAAGAAAAGCGTTAGCGTAGTACATCTTAATTAAGAAAGCGGATGTGCTTATTGGTTGGGGCGTTTGCTATACTGAGCGGTACAGAGAAGAAGGAGGGTAGCCATGACTGACAAAGACGAAAA
>CAZSHK010000057.1:0-3549 GCA_964606965.1 uncultured Candidatus Saccharibacteria bacterium | reverse complement strand
TGGCCCTCCAATAATCTTATGTTTATTTGTGATACGCTACTTTTATGAAGCTATCCAGGCCAACGGTCTTCTATGTTGTCGGATTACTTGCAATGGCATTCGCCTACTATGGCCATGTAGCAAATCTTAATTGTGAATCCAATGTCGTCTGGCCGACCTACATTTATCTACTAGGGGCGTCGATTTTTGGCGTTGGTCTTTATTTATATTTAAACAAAACCACTAAATCACTTCTTAAGTCTGGCATTTATAGCTTCTTGTTTGTTCTTACTATTTTAGTTGCAGGTGCTGTCCTTGCCATAGCAACCCAGCCAGACACTATATTCCACTGCTACTCTTTATAATTAATAGAGAATCTTGCAGAACATTATTTACCTTGTTTTCTATAGGGGTGTCATTTATTGATAGAATGGACAGGTATGAAAATACTTAACGGTAAAGAACTAGCTGGTTTTATCAAAGAACGCCAAGCTAAAGCGGTGCGCAGTTTGCGTCAGGCACAGAACGTGGTGCCTAAACTTGCCATTGTCCAAGCCAAAGACGATCCGGTTATAAATACTTACGTTAAACTAAAGAAACAATACGGCGCTGACATCCAAGTCGAAGTCGATATACATTTTGTTGCACAAGATGAAATTGCGAATCTTTCGCAAAAACTAAATAGCGATGACACTGTGCACGGAATTATCGTTCAGCTGCCGCTGCCTGATCCAGCCGAAACCGACCAAATTGTTAATTTAGTAGCACCTGAAAAAGATGTAGATGCTCTAGGTAAAGACGCCAAATTTGACCCAGCCACACCCATGGCCATAATGTGGTTACTAAGTGGTTACGGTGTAGATTTAACGGACAAACACATCTTATTAATTGGTAGGGGTAAGTTAGTCGGGGCGCCACTGGAGAAAATGCTGCTGAGTTCGGGACACGATGTTGAGGTCGTAGACCGTAAAGCCCAGGACCTCAGTCAGCACACCACAGGAGCGGACGTAATAATAACCGCCACTGGCAGCCCGGCAATTCTTTATTCACAGATGATTAAACAGGGTGCAGTTGTAGTAGACGCCGGGGTTGCTAGCGAATCCGGTAAAACGGTGGGTGATCTAGCGCCAGAAGTTTATGAACGCGATGATTTGACTATAACCCCGACTAAAGGCGGTGTTGGCCCTCTAACGGTCTGTGCTTTATTCGATAATGTCATTCGGGCCGCTAGGAGAAGTGTTGAAAAAGATAGGCGTATTTGACTCAGGCATTGGTGGCTTGTCGGTAGCCCACGCTATTGAAAAAGCCCTACCGCAGCATAAAACTATCTTTGTTAGCGATAGCCAACACGTGCCTTACGGCACCAAGACACCGCAAGAGATCTTAGAATATATATTGCCAATCCTTAAAGACCTAGAGTCGCAGGGCTGTGCAGTGATTGTGGTCGCCTGCAATACCGTCAGCACGAATTTAATAGAGAAATTGCGAACGATTATAAAAATACCATTAATTTCAATGGAGCCAATGGTAAAGCCAGCAGCCGAATTAACTAAGTCAAAAGTTATTGCTGTTTGTGCCACCCCACTTACCCTTAAAAGTAAACGATACAAATGGCTTAAGACAACTTATGCAGAAGGTATAAAAGTCGTCGAGCCAGATTGTAGTGACTGGATGCTAACGATAGAAAATAATCTGGTTGATAGAGAACATATTAGACAGCGGATTGATGCAGCCCTTAAAGCTGGAGCGGACGTTATAGTGCTAGGCTGCACCCATTTCCATTGGATTGAAGAACTTGTTAAAGAACTTGTGGCGGGCAAGGCAATAGTGTTACAGCCTGAAGCTCCGGTAATTGAACAGCTTAAACGAGTGCTCGCACAGCCAATTTAAACTTTTCTCCACGGTCTTTATAATCTTTAAAAATATCAAAGCTAGCACTACCGGCAGAGAGCAAAACAGCTTCACCTGGTTTGGCGGTTGCATGAGCGGCCTCCACAATTTCTGCCATGGTTGGTCCGCCCGGTTTTACTAGATTGAGTATATTTGTATAACCTTTTAATTGCAGAGCGCTTGCAATATCAGGTGCAATTGCCTTATGACGAGGGTTAGATATATTGCCAATCAGGATAACTTTTTTAACATCAGATTCATTAACGGCTTCTGCCAGAGACTCAAAGGTTGCACCTTTGTCTGAACCACCCAAGATAACAACTTTTGGCTCTTTAATAGCCTTCATAGCAACTATGGCTGTTTCCGGTGTTGTGCCAAACGAATCGTCATAGTATTTAATGCCGTCCAGTTCACGTACCAGCTCCAGTCTATGAGGAAGACCGGCAAACGTGGTCACAACCGCACGAACTGCCTCAACGTTTTTATCTACCTGCCAGACGGCGGTAATAGCTGCACAGACATTTTGCCAATTGTGCTCACCTAATAGCTTAAGCTCTTTGACGTCACAAATACCATTTCCTTCGATGGTAATAACGCCTTCTATTACATCTGCACCGGGGTGTTTCATGTAAGGAATTTTGATTCCAGGACTAACTCCGGCAATATGCTGACTGGTAGGATTCAGGCCGTAAAAAATTGCAGTATCCTCAGCAGACTGGTGGACAAATAACTGCTGTTTAGCAGTGATGTATTCTTCCATATCCTCATGCCAGTCCATATGTTCTGGCACCACCATCAAACAAACCGCCAGGGGCGGGGATTGTTTTAGATCAATTAGTTGGAAATTGGCTAGCTCTAGTACCACCCAATCGTCTGGATTTATGCCAACTTTGAGCATATCCAGTGGGGGAGTGCCAATATTGCCGCCTAAATGTACTTTTTTGCCGGCGGCCTCAAGCATTTTGGCAATTAGGGTGCTAGTGGTGCCTTTGCCCTTAGTGCCTGTAACACCGATAATATTACGGCTAGGACAGACCCTGATAAATTCGTTGGTTACTGTGGTGACTTTACTGAGAATGTCTGGCGTTTCTGGATTAGCCGCAACGATATCACGCGGGTGCAAAATTGGTGTCCGCACTAGTAAATCGAATGGGCCAAGATTTTTTAGATAGTCACTGCCGAGCTTCAATTGGACGCCACTGGGCGCTTCCAGCTTTTCATTGCTGTCACAAATGATAATTTCATTATCGGCTTTATTCCAGTATTCGTAAGCGGCCTGGCCCTGTGAACCATAGCCTAAAATGGCAATGCGCATACGGCTATTTTAACAGTTCAAGCTTTTAGGGTGGCTTTTACTAGTTCGGCTACCTGGCGGGGGGTCATATCGGCTTTTAAGATTACCGAGGCCACTCCTAGTTTTTTGACGCCTTCGGGAATTTCTTGCTCACCCATATTTGTGAGAATAATAACTTTAATCTTCTTGCCGTAATCAGTTTTTCGTAGTTCTGCCAACATTTCGTCGCCGCGCATTTCCGGCATCATTAGGTCTAAGAGGATAATGTCCGGCTTCATTTTTTCGCAAAGTTCTAAACCAAGCTTGCCGTTTTCGGCTGTCTCAACTTCGAAGCCCTCAGATTCAAACTTAATCCGATACATCTGTGAAATAGCTTGGTCATCTTC
>CAZSHK010000056.1:0-3586 GCA_964606965.1 uncultured Candidatus Saccharibacteria bacterium | reverse complement strand
CATTTTGCCGCCATTAACCAACATAAAGTCACCGTGCAGCCAAAACTTTGCCAGTGGTGCATCGTTGGCGGCTTCGCTTTGGGCAATTTCGTTGGTGTGATGGGTGCCAATATGGTCGATGCCACCAGTATGGATATCAATGGTCACGCCTAGGGTAGACTTAATAATTGCCGAGCATTCTAAGTGCCAGCCTGGAAATCCATCACCCCAGGGGGTTTCCCAATGCATGGTATGGTCCTTGAAATGGCCCACCGTAAAAAACCATAGAGCAAAGTCCTGGGGATGACGCTTTTCCGCATCTGTCACGACTTCATTACGCGCGCCAACTTCTTTATCTTCTAGCTTCTGGCCAGTCAACTTACCATAGTCGGCTAGCTTACCGACATCAAAATAAATGGCTTGTTTGGTAAGGTAGGCAAAGTCTTTCTCCAGTAGTACCTTAACTAGTTCCACCTGATCGTCAATATGATCGGTGGCTTTTTCAAGGTGGCCGGCTGATACGATGTTGAGCTTACGAATATCAGACTTAAAAGCCTCGGTATAAAATTCAGCTACTTCCCAAACGGTTTTACCCTCACGCGCTGCGCCCTTTTCTAGTTTGTCTTCGCCTTCATCGGCGTCACTGACAAGATGGCCAACATCGGTGATGTTCATGACGTGATCTACTTTGTAGTGCTGCTCTAATACTCGGCGCAATGTATCTTCAAAAATGTAGGTTCGCAAGTTACCAATGTGGGCATAGTTGTAGACAGTTGGGCCACAGGTATAAAGCTTTACCGCATCTTGCGAAAGCGGTGTGAAATCTTCCAGCTTACGGCCTAAGGTATTAAACAGTTTCATAGTTGGTCCACTTTAACGAAGGTTTAAATTGCTTGATAAGCAGTTCGGTTTGGCCGGAAGAATCTTTTCCGGCTGCTGAATTTGCAAACTCGGTCATGTCGGCTTCATCGTGGCCGTCACTGCCGACAGTTTCGGCCAGATTATGGACTCTGGCTAGCTTGCGCAAAAACTCACTGTGGCGACTGACATCTCGTTTACTGATTAAGTTGACAACATCGGTCTCCAGTCCATCAATACGCTTTTCGGCTACCAGCTTTTCAAGAAGTTCAGCACTAACCGTCTCACGATTAAAAAACCAGTGTGCTAACACAGCTATGCCGCCGGCGGCGCGAATGATTTCGACAGTTTTATCAAAATCGAGCAAGGTATCAAATGAAGGGGCTTTGGGCATGGGGATGTACGAGCCTTGTTTCATATATAAAGTGTAGGGCAGCTGACGTGGTCCTTCCTTCATCATAAAATCAAAACGTTTCTTGATGTCGGGGTTGGTTTCGCTCTCTTTGCGCATTTGCTCAACTAACTTCTCAGTAATTTTGAGGTTTTCTGGGTGAGCTTCTATAGCCGCCACAATATGCGGTGACCCCACCGGACTTTCACCCGCTTGAATTAGACAGTCTTCCTCGGTGATCGTGAAACCGATTGCCGCCAACTGTTCAACGAAATGCTTCATACGCACCACCCGGCTGTCTTCGAGTTTACGGCTGTATTCCACGAGACCGGTATCGGTTGGGTCGACAAACAGCCCTAAAACATGCAGCGTTCCGCCGTCCTCGACTTCTTTGGGTGCTGCCGAGCTGATTTCGATACCGCTAATCCACTTAACCGGCCCCTGGTAGCTATGTAGCTCTTTGAGCCGTTTAGTTTTGAGTGCAATATCGTGGTCAGTAAAGGCAACCACACCGTAGCCAAGTCTTTCGGCTGCAGCCAAAAGTTCTAGATGGCTTTGTTTACCATCAGAATCAATTGTGTGGTTGTGGAGTGATTCAATCATGTATTTGAAGTAATAACTTTCTTAAAATTGTTGTCTGCCTTGGAGTGCCCTGCCAAGCGTAATTTGATCAGCATACTCTAAATCACCCCCCACCGGAAGTCCTCGGGCCAGCCTTGTAACCGTAACCGAGGTGTTTTCGAGTTGCTTGCGAATGTACATTGCGGTTGCCTCTCCCTCAGTGACAGGATTAGTCGCGATTATGACTTCCTTAATACCTTCCTTCTCTATTCTGGCAAGCAAAGGCTTAATAGTTAACTGGTCGGGACCAATGCCATCGAGCGGCGAAATAACGCCTCCGAGAACGTGATAGAGGCCCTTAAATGCACCGGTTTTTTCCAGAGCCACCACATCAAGCGGCTCCTCTACTACCGCTACAATCGATCGGTCGCGCTGGTTGCTGCCGCATACCTCACATTCCGAACTTTCTGCCAAGTTGTAGCAGGTCTGGCATCGATGCACGCCGGTATGCATATCGGAAATAGCTTCACCAAGGCGGCCACTTAGTTCAGGATTACTTCGTAACAAGTAAAACACCAGCCGCTCCGCTGTTCGCGGGCCAATACTTGGCAAACGGCTAAACTCATCAATGGCACTTTGAACCGATGAAGGTATCAGCTTCATTTATAGGCCAGGCAAACCCAATCCGCCGGCAACGTCTTTCATCATATCGGCTGCCACCTGTTGACTGCGTGTAATCGCTTGGGTAACTGCGGACTCAATTTGCTTTTCCAAGTGCTCAATATCCTCAAAATCAATTTTTTCTCGGTCCAACTTGATTTCCTTAATCTTCTGTTCGCCGTTAATCCGGACCGTCACCGCGCCGTTGCCGGCCTCTGTTTCAATAATCTCTTTGCCGAGTGCCGATTGAATTTTCTTTAGCTCATAGAGCGCTTTCGCTTTATCAAACATGGTTGCTCCTTATCAGTGCTTATATTGTATACGAATTAGTAGGCGGGATCGATTCGTGTGTAGTATAATGCTTATGCTATAATTGGCTTATCTAAAGGTAGATACGGTTGAAAAAGCTGGTATCAATTATTAAAAAATACCATTGGTGGCTAGCCGGGGGCTTGCTGGCCCTGATGTTTGGCTTGGGCGTCACCAGTATGGCGCATGATTCAGCGATTGTTGATGAAGTAGCCCATATCCCTGCCGGGTACAGTTATTTGCATTATCACGACTACCGCTTAAACCCGGAACATCCGCCACTTATCAAAGACTTAGCCACTGTGCCCCTGCAGTTTATGCACTTGATGTTTCCGGTCACCGACCCTTCTTGGACCACGGATGTAAACGGTCAATGGGAAGCCGGCTGGCACTTTATTTATCATGATGGCAACAATGCGAACCAAGTAATTTTTTGGTCACGACTACCGGTGTTGCTGCTGGCCGTTGCTTTTGGTGCATTTTTCTACTGGTTCACCCAGCGTCGTTTTGGCACCGCGGTCGGCCTCTTGGCAGTGTTTGTTTATGCGCTTGAGCCCAATATCTTGGCCCATGCCAGACTGGTTACAACCGATTTAGGCGCGGCAGCTTTTATGTTTGCCGCTTTTGTGTTCTTTGCGCGTTTTATGGAAAAACCCAATCGGCAGACTGCGGCAATTGCGGCAGTTTTTCTGGCGCTTGGTGAGTTAGCGAAGTTTTCGGCGGTACTGCTGGTGCCATTGCTTATCGGTATGGTCTTAATTGGTGTCCTCTTCTGGCCTTCGTATGCCAATTGGCGCCAAAGACTATGGATTTATGGCGGCGGCCTTA
>CAZSHK010000055.1:0-3621 GCA_964606965.1 uncultured Candidatus Saccharibacteria bacterium | reverse complement strand
GTAACTGAGTAGCCACTACAAGGAATTTGAAGAATATTTACATAAGGATATGCAACAGCCCAGTTGAATGGATAGGTACCAGGCGAAGATGGTGCGGTAACGTTAAAATTAAAGTAATAAACACCGCCTGGGCCGACGTTACTGCCTACTGGTGGATTGCCAGCCTTCCAAGTATTGCTAATGTTTCCATTGTTATATTCAGTTAGATAAAAAGCGTAGGTAGGTGACCATGTACTGGTACCGTCGTTCGTAAATTTAATGTAGGCCTGAAATTGTTGACCTTGATTTACGGTTGTTGTTTCGGTTCTACCACTATTAACAAAGGCTTTAACGGTATTACACTGGGAATGATGACCGGTATAGGCATTTGAACCCTGCTGACGATGGCTGCCCGTCCAGGCCAGGCCCATAACGAACGCGCTGGCCATAAACAAACCTACCCCGCGGGCTATTAAGTGTCTATTTCTTTTTATGGTTGCCGATATGTGCATAATGCTTAGGTTTTCTCTATTATATAGCGTGACACACATATGAGAGACATTATTTTTAAATACAACCGCAAAAAATACGACCTGAGAACATCAGACAGAGGTGTTTTAAAGAAAATCGTTTTGGTGGCCAGCGCCCTATTAGTTATTGCGCTGCTATTCGCAGGTCAGCATATCTTTTTTAAAAGCCATGGCACACCAAAGCTACCGGAGCCACCCCTCAATACAGTGGCCGCCCAGCACGGCATAAAGCTGGGTAACTTTGCTATCCTGACGCATTTGAATGACAAATCTTATACAGATATTCTGACATCCCAATTCGATTTTGTGCTGGCCGACAACACTCCAAATTGGTATTTCATAGGTGGTGGTTTACGACCAACGTCAACTAGTTACGATTTCAGCAAATTGGACCAAGTCTATGCTTTTGCACAGGCCCATAATATGCCAGTCCAAGCCCACCACTACATTTGGGGCGATGAGAAATGGCTGCCCGATTGGCTAAAAAAAGGTAACTACAGCCCCGATCAGTTAATGACGTTAATCCACGACCATATAATGACGGTTGGTCGGCGTTACGCTGGCCAAACCCGCGAATGGACGGTCGTTAATGAAGCATTCACCCGGGAGGCACACGAGTTTGATCTGCGTGACTGGTGGGCAGACCATACCGGCAGTCAAAGTTACATTGATCAATCGTTCATTTGGGCCCGGCAAGCCGATCCAAGCGCCAAGCTGATCATAAATGACTTTATGAATGAGAGCGACAACTATATTTCTGACGCTATGTATACCTACTTGAAAGGAGCTAAAACTCGCGGTGTGCCAATTGATGGAATTGGTATGCAAATGCATATTGATGGGGGTCATCCGCCAACCAAAAATGAAGTCATTAAAAATATGCAAAGGTTTGCGTCTCTGGGCGTCGACGTCTACGTCACTGAGTTTGACGTTAATATGAATGACGTTAAAGCCAATGCTTACGACAAGGATCAGATTGAGGGCAACATCTACTATGAAATGATGCGGGCCTGCATAGAGTCAAAAGTCTGCCATAGCTTTGCCATACTCGGTATTACCGACAGCGAGACCTGGTACAACTACATCGGATTAGCCGATCCGCGCCCCTTGCCTTTCGATAAAAATTACCAGCCCAAGCAGGCTTATTGGTCCCTGCGCGAAGCCTTGAAGCAACCTTAAACACTAGGTATCTATGGCATTTATGCACGATGAGAAGCTTCTTTGGATACCTAGGCACTCGCAATGGATTGGAATCTATTGCGAACGTCTAGACCGATTATACCCAGGGACGACGCCGTTTTCTTGATTGAATAACCCAAATATATCGCATCGGATGCGTGGACATCAACTACACCAAAGCCTTCTTTGGGGTCATATAAGAAATTAGTGCCATCAGCATCGAAATCGATCCCAACACCGTGCTGCAAGGCGGTTTCAAGTGTTACGAGTAGTTGGGCCAATTGTTCATCCGTAATGGAGGCGCCGCCCGTTTTTGCTAGAGTGTTCCATGCAAGTCCGGGCAAGCGTTCAGAAATAGTGACGCCCTCATCATAAGAGGCAGCCACCATCTGCTCCATGTGCGGTAGGCCTCTGGCGCGCAGAGCACCTTCTATACGACTGTTGATAGTGATACCGATTCTATTTGAAAAACGTGGAATAATCGCCACATATTCTTGGTCTTTATGGTATATAGTGTACGCCCTGCTGGTTGTGCCGGAGCCCAGAAAATTAGGATGTGAATTGGCTCTTTTGCCAAGTTTCTCAAGCTCTGATTTCAACTTGCTTATGTCTGGGGCGAACTGGCCGTAAGCCTCCAGCAATTCCACCCTTCCCTGTATGTCTTCATGCCTAGCCCCACCTTTCTCGCGTAGAAATCGCACATAGTCTTCGGGACTTGCAATATGCAATCCTATACCATCCGATACCCTTACCTGCCAGCCGCTTTTTGGTTTAAGCAGATGGTCTTTTTCGATAACTAAACTAAGGTTTTCGAGCGGTCCTGCAGCTATTTTGCCCACATTATTCAACAATTGATCACCAAGCCTAAAATACTCAACCGCGCTCAAGAAGGCTGCGGTTTGTGCCCGAAGGGTTTCTGGTGATTTAGGAATTGGTTCTGTCATGTTTGTTTCTTATGTAACATCTACATAATAGCATAAAATCACTATTTTGGCAATATCAGTAATCTGTTAGACTATCTACATGAGTTTATCCATTGGCATAGTGGGATTGCCGAATGTTGGCAAGTCCACCCTGTTTAATGCCCTGACTGACAATAATATCTTGGCGGCTAACTACCCTTTTGCCACAATCGAACCAAACACTGGCATTGTGCCAATTCCAGATGAACGCCTGCAAAAGTTGTCTGAACTCTATAGTAATGCACCAATCAAGCCAGCCACGGTAACCTTCGTAGATATAGCTGGATTGGTGGCTGGAGCCAGTCAGGGCGAAGGGTTGGGCAACCAGTTTTTGAGTCACATACGTTCAACCAATGCAATTGTTCAAGTTGTCCGCGCTTTTGAAGATCCCAACGTTCAGCACGTAGATGCTCAGCATGACCCAAAAAAGGACGTGGATGTTATTAATACAGAATTAATCTTGGCTGATTTACAAACAGTAGAGCGTCGGTTACCAATTATTGAAAAAGAAGCCAAAGCTGATCCAAAATTAAAGCCGGTTGCCAATACTATTAGCCACGTTCAGCAGTTATTAAACGACGGCAACCCTTTGTTTCATGTTAAAGACATTGAGCTTGAACACATTGCCGATTTGCAGCTACTAACTGCTAAACCAATAATTTATGTGTTCAATTTGACCGAAGAGGATTTAGCAAATCAGACCAAAATAGATAAACTAAAGAGCCTAGTCGCGCCAGCTCAAGCCGTCTTTGTCTGCGCCAAATTGGAGAGCGAATTACGTGGCTTAGATGATAATGATCGTCTAGAACTACTGGAAAGTTATGGCCAGAAAGAATCTGGCTTAATCCAACTTATACATGCCGCTTACGACACATTGGGATTGCAAAGTTATTTAACGGCCGGCGAAAAAGAAGTACGGGCTTGGACAATTCCAAAAGGTGCCACTGCCCCACAAGCGGCCGGTGTCATAC
>CAZSHK010000054.1:0-3943 GCA_964606965.1 uncultured Candidatus Saccharibacteria bacterium | reverse complement strand
AAAATAGAAAATATCTCTCACTGGCTGTTTTTCTAGTGGTGTTTGCCGGCATAGGCGCGTATTTGCTAGTAGTTAGTCACGCTGCAACCACAACTCCACCACTACATGTCTGGCTTAGCGGCAGTGCCAATGCTAAAGCAAATGATCCAACTTTGCCAATTGTTCAAGATACACCTTATTACGCCGATGGTCCGGTTAATGTTGCCCAAATGGCTGTCGGAAAAAAGGCTAAGTTTAACCCTAACCGAGGCGGTTATGACCCAGGTTACAGCGTGCTATATCAAACTTGCTATACGTTAAGAGCTATAGGCAATAGTCCTGTACAAACCGTCTTAACAAGTGGTGCTACTAGAGAATATGTGACTATTAATCCTTCAAACGTGTATAACCGTGTCTGTGTGCTTGCTACAGTTGGTACGTCATATCCAGCCTACAGCGTCGCAAACACCGCGGGTGGCACACTTAATGTTTACCAAGTTTCATACGAGTACAAGCCAGGCACCGCTACTAAATGACCATAGCGTTCCTGGTTTAGCCCATGAACTAAGATCTCACTCCCCTAGCTTTTAAATGAAGCAGACTATTCGCCTAACACTCCTTTGCTTGGTCTGCTTCATAGTCTTGGCCGCCCCTTTCCGTTCACAATCTCTTAACACCGATATGAAATTGTGGCTACTGGCATTTGCGGGCTGCCTGAGCTTGTCATATATAATCGCCTACGAAAAAGATAAAGTTCAAAAGCTTCCTTCGTTTGTAAAAATACTGATAGTCATTTATAGCATTGGCCTTTTTACTTCAGTCTTGGCTTGGCGCCATCATAGTATTGAAGGTTTGCTTGGCGTCACTAATTACCGGCTTGGCCTTATAAGTCTGTTGTCTTGTGCTGTGATCGGTCTGACGATTAATATTTTGGAGGGTGATAAGTTAATACGCTGGCTGTATTATTCCGGCTTTGCATTGGCAGTAATGTCGCCCTTGTACTACCTTTTTCATCACACCGCACGGCTAGGTGGACCAATTGATCAACCAGATATATTGGCGGCTTATTTAGGGGCGATCTTCATAATCGGTTTTACTAAAATACGATTCACTAAAAGCAAGTTTGCCTGGATTGCTATGCAGTCAACTCTACTGCTGGCCATCATTTTGACCCAAACAAGGGCTGTTTTGTTGCTAATCGGTCTGTGGCTGGCTTATCAAGCTTTAGCACATGCTAATCAAAAGGGTCGGCAATGGCTTGTATATCTGTGTTTAGGAGTAGTTTTAATCCTCGGCATCAGCCGTATTGGACGCCTAAACGATATGCGCTATCTTAAAGTAAGTACAGCCTATAGATTGAATTTACAGCAAGAGGGCGTGCGCGCACTAGCTACAATGCCACCTTGGGGATACGGTTTAGGCAATCTGTATGGCACCGCTTTGTTTTGTAACAACCTTCACTATCAACCGCTTTTGCAAACCTGCAATGAAGGCGTTGGCTTTGCCAGCACACACAACATACTTCTTGACCGACTGCTTGAAACGGGCTGGCTTGGTGGCATTGCGTATATGGCATTTTTTGGCTACTGCCTGGTTATTTACTTGCGCCAAGGACAACGCCACATACCACCCGTTTTTTGGGCCGAGTTGATGTTAGTCATTTACTTCCTAACCAATGTCACCTCTCTGGAGTTAGAACTGCTATTTTGGATACTAGGCTTTTGGTTAATCAAACACGTCAGTGATTTGCCTACTGCTGATCAGACCGAACTACTGACCAAGTAACTTTAAAAGCTCTTTTTCGGTTATTTGCTTTGTTCCCAGTTTGCGGGCTTTGGTTAGTTTACTCTCACCAACGTTTTCACCCACCACTAAGTAATCTGTGTCCTTACCAACACTAGATTGGAAGGTACCGCCAAGTGTTTTAATTTTTTCACCGGCTTCTTCGCGGCCCATGCTTACAAGTGAGCCGGTAACTACAAATTTTTTACCTTCAAGCGGTCCGCCAACTTTTTTGACCTCATTAGGCCAGACCCCATGCTGCCTGAACTTAGCCAAAACGCGCTGGTTTTCGGGATCTTCAAACCAAAGAACGACCGATTCAGCTACTATCCCGCCAATGCCTTCGACTTCTTGCAATTCAGCATAGCTGGCCGTACCAATAGTATCTAGCCGTCTAAAGTGGTTGGCTATATCTGTAGCAGTTTGGGCGCCGACTTGACGAATACCAAGCCCATACAAAAAACGGTCAAGCGGCGGTTTTTTCTTGTCTTGAATTGCTTCAACCAGTTTTCTGGCAGAAATTTCGGCAAATCTTTCCAGCTTAATTACTTGCTCTTCGTTAAGTCCATAAATGTCCGGCGTTTCTTTTATAAGCCCGGCATTCAATATGGCAATTACATTCTTTTCGCCCAAGCCTTCGATGTCCAGCGCCGCTTTACTGGCATAGTGCTGGATACGCTTCCAGACGCGCGAAGGACATTGCTCGTTTGGGCAACGCCAAACGGCGTCTTCTTTTTTGCTTTTAACTAATTCCGTATTACATTCAGGGCACTTTTCTGGCATAACAAATTTCTTTTCTGAGCCAGTGCGTAATTTTACAAGCGGCTCAACAACCTCTGGAATAACATCGCCAGCTTTGTGGATAATTACAGTATCGCCAATTCGGATGTCTTTTCTTTGCACCTCGCCTTCGTTGTGAAGCGTGGCCATTTGGACGGTGCTGCCAGCCACCACCACCGGCTCTAACATTGCCACTGGCGTTGCCGCGCCGGTACGTCCAATTGACACAAAAATGTCTTTAACCTTAGTAGTGCTTTGTTCAGCCGGATACTTATAGGCCACCGCACCCCGCGGTGCTTTACCAACTACCCCAAGCCGGCCGTAAAGTCTACGATCATTTACTTTAATAACTAGTCCATCAGTGTTAAATGCCAGACTTTTACGCTTTTCTTCCCATTGGTTAGCAAACTGCATAATGTCCTTAATGCTATGTGCAATTTTAGCCTGCTGGTTTACTAAAAAGCCTAGTTGCTTCAGCGTCTCGTAGGCAAACTGGTGAGTTGGCACTAGTGTAGTTTCACTTCTGATAAGATCGTACGCTCTGAAGTGTAGCGGCCGCCCGGCGACCAATCGCGGGTCTAGCTGCCGCACCGTACCAGCTGCCGTATTACGAGGATTGGCAAACAATGGTTGCCCCTTTTTTTGACGTTCTTGGTTTAACTTCTCAAAATCGGCTTTATACATCACAATTTCGCCGCGCACTTCGGTACGGCCTTTAAGAAATTCGGTTGGGGCATTAGCATGTAGCCGTAGTGGTACCGATTCTAAAGTACGCACATTGGCAGTCACATCCTCACCAACAAAACCATCGCCGCGGGTAATAGCAGTGGTCAGCAGCCCGTCTTCATATACCAACGCGCAAGCAAACCCGTCCATTTTGACGTCCATGAAATATTCAGGTTTAACATCAGGTGGCAGTAGTTTTGTGATTCGCGTAATCCAGGCTTGCAGCTCGTCCTCGCTAAATACATCATTGAGGCTTAACATGCGTTGGCTGTGCGTTACCGTCTTAAAGCCAGGCAGTGGTGCGCCAGCCACCCGCTGGGTTGGTGAATCTGCTGTAATCAGTTCTGGAAATTGTCCCTCCAGCTCGGAAAGCTCATGCTTAAGACTGTCGGCAGCCGCCTCGCTCATGGTTGATTCGTCTAGTACGTGGTAGTGATAGCGGTAATCGTTAATAAGTTCGCGCAACTTACTAATCCGTTTTTCAGCATCGACTTTCTTCACAGCAACTCTCTATATAGGTTGTATAAATAGCTGTGTACGATAGCCAGCGAAGCCATAGTGCCCATAAAGAAGACCCATTGCGCTGCCGGTGCCCAAATTAATATAACGGGTATTACAACCAGAGCGCCAAGAATTAAGAGTGCGATTGGTAGATAAATAATTTTTCGCAGTATTG
>CAZSHK010000053.1:0-4090 GCA_964606965.1 uncultured Candidatus Saccharibacteria bacterium | reverse complement strand
CTTGGCACTGTGCCGGCAACCCCAAAAACCACCAGATATTCTGCAAACACTGCGTAGCCCTTGCCCTACTCCTTAGTAACTAACCACAAGTAATATCTTTTCCGCCTATATTAGGGTATAGTCTGCAAATTATGAATGTTCATGATCAGCTTGCAGATATAGCCCATTACGTAGAGTCACCCTTTACCGAAAAAACTATAAAAGGTTGCTTAGAAGATAGGTTATATCGCTTAACCGTTAGAGACGTTGGCGAATTAGCAGCAGCGTTTGTTATATTGCATGGTGCGCCACGTGCAGAAAGTAATATCGATCTACTAAAGATTATTGAAGAAACCTCACGGCACATTCTGGCTGGCGAGCGCCTGCAAAGATTTGCAGAGGATGAAATGGCTATTTGCCACGCCGCTCAGGTATATCTGAAATGCGTGGACACCATTGAGCCAGTTAGCTAGAAACAACAACGTAGCGCTCTGCGATTTCCCCTCCCCCAAGCGTATAATTGCTAACTCTTAGTAAATATGTTAAAATATGGACATTATGGCTATCGGTGAGAGTATAGGTCTGCCTGACGATTATGTCTTTGTTGATGATACTGAGATGCAGATTGATGAAATAATGGCCCTCCGCCAACTGGTTGGCTGGGATGCAGATACGCAAGAAAGGTGGATAGACTGCCTAGATAGTCAGTCCTTCTTCCTTGGAGTTCGCTACGAGGAAGGTGTAGGCGACCTTGTTGGTATGGCTCGGCTTGCAGGCGATGTTCGCCATTCAGTTATATGCGATGGTGTCGTTCACCCCAATCACCAAAGAAAAGGGATCGGTAAAGCAATGCTGAAAGAAATTATTGAGTACGCTGACCAAAATGGTGTTACCTATCTATACACCGACCTGGCTGAAGATAATCCCTTGCGGCCAACTTTTGATCAGCTCGGGTTTATGGACACCGGCAACAGCTTATTTCGCAAACATCCCTAGTACAGAACTGCGCTTTTCCCTCCCCCAAGCGTAAAATAGAGTTATGAACGATCTGGTTATTGGTTCTGGCGAACTAGCTGGCAAGGGTGTGTATGCCGGACGCGAATTTGCACTTGGCGAAGTCGTTATCAAATACAATCTTGTGCCTCTGACAGGGGAGGAATTCGATGCATTGCCGCCTGAAGAACAAATGTTCACGCATGTCCACCGTGGCCAAATTTATCTTTATTCCGAACCTGAGCGCTACGTAAACCATTCCGACAACCCAAACACCTTCCAAGACTATGACCTGCAAGCCGATATAGCCCTTCGAATCATTGGCACCGGTGAAGCCATAACCACTGACGACACTAAAGACGACATCTAAACCGCAAGCAATATCTTTTCCTGCCTAAGAATCTCGCTTATTCTTACGAATAACCATGAAGTAGTAGCCACCTACCCCGATAATACCTAGAATTAATCCAAGAAAGGCCCAAGAAAATGGATCTTTTAAGTTTCGCTTCTTGGCATCATAGTAAATGAATATGGCGCATACTAACCATACTAGTGGTAAGGTTCTGAAAAACATCTTTTTCTCCTAAAAAATTATCTTAATCCAAGTATATACCAACCTTCTTAACGGTTCATAATTTCAGCCGACATTATCTTTTCCCTTTGCGGAGTATAATTGTGGCATGTACTACGAAGTTAAGATCAGTGCCGAGAACCAAGCGCAAGCTGATAAAATTCTGAATTCATTACTGGAAAAGAAACTAGTTACCGGAGGACAGTTTTTGCACGCCCCTGCCCGCTTTCTTTGGAAAGGTAAAGTTCAAGATATGGATTATGTAACAATTACTTCTTACACTACCGCTAAACAAAAAGGTGCTGTTATGGAAGATGCGCGAAAAACGTCTGAAGAAGAAGTGCCTATGATTACCTTTGTACAATTTGATGGCAACCAAGAGCTACGTGACTGGATTGATAGAACCTTAGCCTAGCCACAAGCAATATCCCCGCCCATGCACGCAAAGGCGGGGCAAGCTTTTCCCTCCCCAAGCCTAATTGGATTTTTGAGGTGCTTGGTGTATATAAACTAAGAAGCTGCCTTCTTTTCCTGTTTCAACAAAACCGGATTTTTTAGCAACCTTTTGACTTGCAATGTTTATTGGATCAATCTTGGCAATTACCCTTTCATAGCCCAGTTCATCTTCTGCGTAGCTAGTAATAGCTTTTGCGGCAACTGTTGCAAAGCCTTTACCCTTACGTCTTCCAGTGATTTCATAGCCAAGCTCAACGGAGCCTGGCTCGTCACGTAGATGCAAACGCGTTACGCCAACAGGTGAACCATCCTCAAAAATACCAAAATTTGTCCAATCTGGCCCGCCTACTAGCATGGGATTAAGTTCGGGTATCTCATTACGGACTATTGGACGTAGGGTTATATTTTCTTGTTCTGTTGGTATTTGAAACATTTGAATATTTAAGCATAAACGTGATGATGTGTCAATTCAGACCTGCGCTTTCCCCTCCCCAAGCCGCTCGTGCTTAGATTTCTACCCAAGCGTATAATCGAATTATGAATTGGGTTAAATCGCATAAGGTCTTAGCCTGCATACTCGCATTTGTAGCTCTAGTTATTATTGTTTCTGCCGCTGGGAGTGACAAAAAGAAAACTGAAAACAAAACTACTCCAGCAACGAAGCCAGCTACCAATTCGCAACCTTCAGCAGCACCTCAATCACAACCACAGGCCAGTGTTCCGAAATATGAACTCGTTGGCGAGTATGGCAAAGGTGGTCGCGTCTATGTTATTGCTCCCACTGACTCAACCGAAGAAAAACTAACTCTTATCTGTAAGGGTCTAAACAAAAAGTATGGTTCCGATAGCTTTGCTCGACTTAGTATTTTCACCGACCAGGCTCAAGCCCAAATTATGGCAAACAATCCTCTTGATGCAGCAAACCTTGAGGGCAATGCCGCCACTGCTTACGACAAAGCCTATGTAGCTCAGCTCAATATCAATAAGAGTACTGGCCTGAAGCAGTGCGAAATCCATCCAAATGGTCTTGATGGCGAAAACAAAGAAGTCAAGCTCTAGCAATATAGTTTCAGTATCCTAAGCGTATAATTTGCGATATGCCGCGAAGTATAAAAACACTTCCATCAGCCCAGCCCATGAGTAGAAGAAGACCTTCATCGCCTTTGCGTAAGAATTGTTATCTTTGCGGAAAGAAACCTACTCAACCGTCGAAAGAGCATGTAGTGCCGCGGCATATTTTTTCTCCTAATGTCATTGAAAATCCCCTAATACTTACCGCATGTACGGCATGTAATCAGGCTAAGAAAGAAAATGATGAATACGCGGCTGTAGTCCTTCAAGGCACCACTGAATCGCCTGATTCATACGAAGCCTTTACTAAGACTCTCAACTCTGCAAAACGAGCATTATCACCCGTAATAGTACCGAGATATTTAGAAAAACCAGGAGCCGGACTTGTGATTGCGCTAAGAAAAAGCATGTCAGATGTACCCGTCCTAAAGCGTGGCGGCATATACACCAGATTCGATGGTGGGCAGGTCAAACTAGATGTGCCTAGATTAAATAGTGCATTTATTAACATGGCAAAGGGTGTCATAGTTAATTCCTCAGAGCAATTTTACAGTTGGAATAATTACTCCTTTAGGGTGCAGTTTGACCAAGCTGATTTTCCACAAATAGCTCATGTGATGTTAGGGCCATTTCAGTTCGTTTGTAAAAATTCGCAATTTGCCGAAAAGTGGGAACAGGCGCTTTTCGTGGCAGGCTTTAACCATATTATGGAGTCCGGCAATAGGTCTTCGATGATTTGTTTTTCGTTCTTTGATAAGTTCATCGTTCTAGTTACGATGCTTCACCAAGAAGAATCAGAAAAATTAGCAAAATAAGACGAATTTACTTCATCTTACTGTGCTGCCTTTACTTGGGAAGAGGATGAGAAACCCAAGCCGGAGGTCCTATTCGCCTGTGTCACAGGCCGAATGGGCCGCGCATGGGTGTCTCATAACAAAAGCCGCCCCGTAAAGGGCGGCTTATTGTATAATTTGGCACCGTGCTATTTTCCCAGGGGTGAACCCCAAGTATTGTAACCGA
>CAZSHK010000052.1:2092-4404 GCA_964606965.1 uncultured Candidatus Saccharibacteria bacterium | reverse complement strand
ACGCGCAGTTTGCGTAAACCACTTACATGAAGTTGACAGATGCGCGACACTGTTAATCCAAACCTTTCGGCAATCTCGGCTTGCTCCAAGTATCCATCAAAATACTTCAAACTCAGTACTTCACGCTCTTGTTCGGTCAAATGGTTACTCGTTTCTATATAGTCACGTATGGCTGCCAGGTTCCACACATCCTCCGCAACATGCGAGAGATCTGGCTTGGCCACTAGGTCACCAACCGTGACTTCATCCCCTTCTGCATTAACCGGCATATCCAGGCTGGCCATTTGCATAAAACTACTTCTTGCCTGCATGTTACGCCATGTTCTTAAACTAATACTTAGCTCTTTCCTAATATCCCCTGGTACCTCTTCTTGATCTTCGAGCCTTTCTACACTGCGACGACGGCTAATTTGAGAACCATTCTGTCGCACATACCAAGCTTCGGCACGCACGGTGTCTATCATGCGTCGAATTATTATAGTCGTAGCAAACTTAAAGAAAGTTGTTTTCTTGTCATCGAATATTTTAGCCGCTTCAATAACACCCAAGCGACCTACTTGTACAAGATCTTCAACCGCCACATTGCCCTGCCTTAACCTTCTTGCCTTAGAGTTTATTAATGCGGTAAAACTTCTTATTAGGGCTCCTTCGGCGGCGGTTCCTAGCATAATTTCCGGTGAAGTTAGTTCTATTCCATCGGCATGGCGTTTTATTACTTCGGCGGCGGCAATATAGTTGAGTAACCGTGCCTCAACCTCTGGCGGCAGATCTCCTCGCGTATCCATGGCGTCTAGCTCGCGTAATTCAGTCCGTAATAACCGTGCAGGATTAGTGACAACAGGCTCGACCTCCGTAACCAAAGCAAGAACAGCACCACCTTGAGGCGGTACATCAAGAGCCCCGTTAGTTTCAGGAGGGTTAATGGCTTCAGCTAAGTCTGTCATTGAATACTCTGGTCAGATTATACATTAAGCCATGGGTAAGATTTCACTACCTATCTAATTGGTGTCAGAGGAGGCACTAGCGGTAACTTCGGCAAGTTTCTGATTTATCACAGCCATTCTACGCTCTACCTCGCGACCTGATATTCCAAACATTTTACTCAATTTCGCGTAATTGTAAGTGTTGTCATCAATTAACCCACGATTCAAGGCTAGCATTTTGCGCTCGTCGGGCGTTAAGTCGGCGAATAGCTCCTTAAGTCTTTGGCTTGTCAAAATGTCATTAAATAATTGGTCTAAGTCGTTCGCGCTGTTGGTATCGGCGAATAGTTGCTTAAGCCTTTGGCTTTTCGAAATGTCAGTAATTAATTGGTCTGTGTCGTTCGAGCTGTTGGGATCGGCAATAAGTTCACCTCTCTGGGTGTCATTATCTTCTCCTACGGGCTCGTCAAGCGATGCGTTCACAGTTGGAGCACTTAGAAGCTCTATAATACGCTCTTCTTTAAGGCCGCTGGCCCCAGCCAGTTCCTCTATACTAGGTTCGTGCTGTCCATCTCGGCTTAGTATTTGCCGCCATTTATAGAGAGTGTTCATTTGCTCTTTTGATTTCTGAGGAATACGCATACTGCCCCCCACGTTATCTGGCATACCAGTGTTTATTGCTTGCTTAATCCACCACTCTGCGTAAGTACTAAATTTGAAACCTTTGCGCCAATCAAATTTTTCGACAGCGTGTATTAATCCTAAATTCCCCTCTTGAATAAGGTCTAGGAGAGGCACTCCCTTAGACTGATAGCGCTTAGCGAATCTCACGACTAACAGTAGATTAGCCTTAATAAACTGGTCTTTTGCTTTCTCGCCTTTAAGAGCATCACCTCTAAGGCGGAGTTTTTCGTCGGCCGAATGACTGGTTGGTAATTTATTTTTGGCAGCAGCTCCCTTCTCCATGATTTGGGCTAAACGAGCTTCATCGGCTTTGGTTAATAACGGAAATTTATCTATTTGATTCAAATAGATTTTTACTAAATCCTCGGGTAAAGGGCCGGATTCAGTAGTTCTTGAACGAGAATGCACTGCTGAGCGGTCCACAATATTAGGATCGGTATGTTCTACAAGCTCCAATATACTATTCGGAGCTGGTTCAATTTCGACACCTTGTAGAGGCGGAACTAAAGATAGTCCAACGTGAGCCTCAGGTGTTTCTGGGACTATTAAAGCTTCGTCTAAAGGTGTTTCGGGCGCAAATTGTACTGGTAAACTGCTCATGGTTACTACGGTAGTATAGCATGTTTTTGCTTAAATGTCTATATTATTCTAATTCGGTCGTTTGAGTGCCAGTAATATGATGGGGTCATATCTGTTTGCTTGGAC
>CAZSHK010000052.1:0-1992 GCA_964606965.1 uncultured Candidatus Saccharibacteria bacterium | reverse complement strand
TCAATCGTTTCACCATTAGATACGTCGACAATCTTTCGTTCTATTTCATCTATGGCATTCGGGTCCGCCACCACATCAACCAACTCACCGTCACCCTCTTCTCCTAAAGGCTGATGAAGCGATACGGGCCTGCTGGCGTAACTGAGAATTTCAATAACTTGTTTTTCGCTAAAACCACTGGCTTCTGCCAGCTCCTCAATTGTTGGTTCTTCAAGTCCCCTGTTGCGCAATTCATTCCGGCACTTATGCAGTCTATCCAGATTCTCACCGGGATGAATGGGAATTCTGATGGTACGAGCCGTATTGGCGATTCCTCGCGTAATAGACTGGCGAACCCACCAGGTTGCATAGGTGCTAAACTTGAAGCCCTTTTGCCAATCAAATTTTCCAACAGCGTGTATTAGACCAAGGTTTCCCTCTTGTATAAGATCAAGGAGCGGTAGTCCACTAGCTTGATAGCGTTTGGCTATACTTACGACTAGTCGTAAATTAGCTTCAATAAATTGCCTCTCGGCGGCTTCACCTTCACGTATCTGTTTCTTTAGTTGACGCTTTTGGGACATGGTGCGGGCCCTGCCTAGTTTAGCTCGGGCCGCCACTCCATCTTCTCTTGCCTGGGCCAAACGTACCTCATCATCTTTTGTCAGTAAGCCATGCTCGCCAATTTGACTTAAGTAGATTTTAACGGGGTCTAACTCGGAATCGGACTCCGCAGCACGACGCCTTCCTCTTATAGGTTTCTTATGTGAAGATGTTGGAGGTGTTATGGCTACTACTGGCTCGGCCAAGCCATCTTCGGCTACAGGATCGATTTCCACACCAGATAGCACCATCACAGCTGACGGCTCTAGCGGAATTTCTGATGCACTTGATAAACCAGCTGGCGCTTCAGGAAGAGAGTCACCGTTGTGTGGTACCTCGAACTCAACATCTGCAGGTAAACTACTCATAAGTGATTCACTATCATACAATCTTTTGAATTATTAGTCTATGGCGGCGGTGGTTTTGGGCGCCAGTATCATGACCAGATCGTGGCCGGTTACCTGAGCCAACACCGCCATGCGATTCATTACAAGATAGCGGCTATCACTCGCTTTTTCGCGTTTACCCACTTCACAAGCGTCAGCAAGACGCTGCAAATAGCTCCCTAGATGGCGCGGCTGTTTTTTGCCAATTACGCGGCCAAACACCAGCAGTCGTTGCGTGAGTTCTGCCTCCTGAACCGCTGGGTCGCTATAGCCCAAAGCCGCCTGTACCTTGTCAAAAATCAAACGAAAAGATTCATCGAGAGTATCGCTGGCCCTAGCATTTATGTCGGATTCAGCAACAGCATCTCTTGGCACTAATCCAAATCTAAGATCTTGGCCCAACGCCTCAGCCGACATAACAGCATCACGCAGTCCTTCCAGCCGGCTACTGAAATAGTGCTTATTGGCTGAATCCAGTTCAAAACGTTGCATTTCCCGCCTTAGATCAAGTGAAGTCGTTTGCAGGCAAGCTGCAGCGACTTCTAGGGATTCATCTGTTAGGTGGCCGGTTAGGTCACCGGCAAAACCTACCAGCGCCGCTTTCATATTATCTTCGGCCCGGCGCGTAAACGCCTGCTCAGCATCAGTGTAAAATTCAAACATAAAGCCTATCTTAGGTGAATACCCTTAGGGATGCAAACATAAGGTTTATCTTTTAATAACGTCATCCACACTATTGGTTCAAGCCTAAGGCTTGTTCGGCTTCTGCTTTGAAAGCTTCAATATCACCACCGTTGTTCGTCAGAAAGATGTCACAAATCTGTTTGACTCCAGCCATATTAAGAGTCGCCTCATCCCCCGACTGTGTCATTTCAATTTTTTCTTCGGCCTGGAATTCTTCAAATGTTTTTTTATCTTCATCACTGCGCTGGCGTGATGTTATCCGGCTATACCGCACCTCCGGGTCGGCATCAACCCATATCAGTGTTCCGCCGAGTTCGTGAATACGCTTGGCTTCACCAAC
>CAZSHK010000051.1:0-4415 GCA_964606965.1 uncultured Candidatus Saccharibacteria bacterium | reverse complement strand
AAGTCCTCTCGTCCGCACCAAGTATTGTTGGATCTCTTCGGAGATGCGACAATACATTAGATAGAAAGGGCGCTTAGCTCAGTTGGCTAGAGCACCTCGTTTACACCGAGGGGGTCGGGGGTTCGAGCCCCTCAGCGCCCACCACGATCAATGTGGAATATTTAACAGCCTTTAATGGCTGTTTTTTATACCATTGAAGCATGGCAGGAGCAGAAGCATTTAAAGTAGCCGCCGCACATATTCGTCAAGGCGTCAGCGCCCAGCGGCACGACATTAACGAAATGCGTAATAACCTCGAGCGTCGCAAGCACGAGCTAGATAAGTATGTCAATCGTTTGCAGGCTGAAATACGCGCCAAAGAAGCAGATATGGCACGTACCCAAGATCATCAAATAGAACCGGAAAAAAACCGGGCTCAAAAATTGAGGGAAGTTTCCGATCTTCAGCAGGAAATAATTAATCAGCAGCATAATTTTAACCGCGAACGTGAGCAAATGATAAATCAGATTAACCAGCAGGAAAATCAACTGAATGGTCTGGAGCAGCAAGCCAACTCTTTGGCTAGCATGGGGTAGTAATGAAAATACCTCAGCTCTAAAGTTGAGGTATTTTCATGGTGGCGCCTCCCAGACTCGAACTGGGGACACAAGGCTCTTCAGGCCTCTGCTCTACCAACTGAGCTAAAGCGCCGCATTGGACGCATCAATTTTACACGAAAACAGAGGCGGCGTACAATTTTACCAACAACTTCTCTTCTTAAACTACAGGGGCTGCTGGACGGGCGTCATCCTTCATGGCAAGGGCGACGAATAGTGTTATCCACCAGAAGAACAAGCTCAGGATAAACCATAGCAAGAAGCTACGACCTTTGCTGGCGGCTATGCGTGCCGGCCAAAGTGCTAGTAATACCCAAAGAATTAAGCCGATTATTCCTACTCCATACCACATACAGACTTCTTCCTCGGAGGGTTTTAAACTCCCTGGGACAGCGAGAATGCTCTATTTGAGCCGTCTCCGAAACTACTTAATAGTGTAAACCTAACGAACCTTAGTATCCAGTTTTAACTATTCTTTCTTTTCATTTCTAAGTAAGATTTCTCAATAAGTTCTTTTAGGATATCCAGATCTACGTCTTCTAACCTATTAATATATAAGCAGCCCATGCCGGTTTTATGTTTACCCAATCTTGTTAGCAAATCCTTATGGGTTTCCAGCCCGTGCATTATGTATAAGCTTATGGCCTGTTTGCGTGGTGAAAAGCCCGTAAGCGGCCAGTCGCCTTCTTGCTTACTCTTTTCGGATTTGTAATGGTATTGCCCAAAGCCAATAATGCTGGATCCCCACATTTTGGGTTCTTCACCGGTTGTTTCTTTGAACATTTCCAGCAAAACAAAACCATCTTTCCGCTTTTTCTCATTATCGACCGAATTAATAAAGTCGTTTACGTTAGCGTCATTAACCTTGGTCTTTATATCGGCCATACCGTGATTGTATCAGTAAAAACGAGCTAGACGGAAGTTAGGATTCGCTAGGAACTGTTATGCCGAGAGATGTTTCGGCGGCAGACATACACGTATCTATAAACGTCAAGCCAGGATGTTCTATTCCGATACCCTCAGTAGTTTTATCAAGAAAATTCGATTCAGGGCCTTTACAGTATAAAGTGGCTTCGCCTGCTTGCATTATGTTTCCGTCAGAGTCAATAAATACCTCTTCGGCAATCATGCGTTGAGGAGTTTCAGGGCGAAAAATGTTGGGCCTTTGGGTATATAGCTTAATTTGAACGGCGGTTGTTATGCCCGCGGATTCCCCGACTATTATAGGAACAGTCATGTATTCGAAATTACTGGCTGAGCCCGCGTGTCTTGTTCTAGTTGATCGAACATTTTTAAAAATCTCATCACTGCGCGTAATAAGTTTGGTGACCCTTGTTATGTGTGCCAAGTATTCTTGTAGGAGAGCATAAGATATTGTGTCCGCCGCTTCATTAGATAACGCAGCGATAGCTTGCTGTTGATCAATTTGTTCTAACGCTTGCCTAGATAAATCGCGTCGTTCATCTTCCGTAAAGCCCATCAAGCTACGATACAATGAAATAAGAGAACGGTCAATTATTTACCTGTGACGGCGGTTCGTGCTCTAACTACTCTCCCACAGTGCCTGTTTTGACTTCGCCGGCTCGTTTGTAATTTGCAAAGATAACACCTTCAGGGGTAACGCTGTGTTCGGTTAATTCAAAAGCGGCAGGGATGGTGCCTTCTTCGAACAATTTCTTGCCACTACCTAGGGTAAGCGGATGGGTCTTTAACCACAGCTCATCCACCAGATCTTCCTTGAGCAGGGTTTGAATGAGGTTGCCGCTGCCGTGTACCTGTAGCATTGGACCATCGCCCTCCTTCAGTTCCTTAAGCTTTGCCACGACGTCGCCAGTGATTAATTGTGAGTTTTCCCATGGTAGTTCTAGATTGCTGTGTGACACCACGTACTTTGTGCATTTGTTGAAGGGGTCAGCTACGACCTCAATTTCTGGGTGTTTAGGCCAGTAACCTGCAAAAATATCATAAGTTTTTCGGCCCAATAATAAATCGAAGGGTACGCTGAGTTGTTTGGTCATCTCCTGCATAGCTGCCGCATTAACGTATGGTGCTTGCCAGCCACCAAATTTGAAACCTGAAGTAGTATCTTCGTCAGGTCCGCCCGGTGCCTGCATAACACCGTCCAAAGTAATAAATGATAAAACAACTATTTTTCTCATATTTCTATAATATCAAAGAACTGGCTCCGTTTGCGCTTAATCAGAAAACGTCTAATTAAAGATGCGTTACATTCAGAAGTGGATAAATGTCGAATACTGCTTCCTCATAAGGATGAGCCTTCTTCATTGCTTCAATAACTTTCTTGGCCAGCTTTCGATCACACATAACTTCTATCCGTTCTTCGTCAACCGTTTCGGCGACATTTGCCTTGCTAATATATGGTTTGGCTAACTTGGAAGGGGTGAATCGTGCTTTGCCGACTACTGAGTAACTATTATGACTGTATTTGCCAATTGCACCTGCGCCTGCATAGCCCAGGGCTTTGCGCACGCCATCAGCATTTGCAATAGGTACGTAGGTAACGATTTTTACCTTAGTAAACTCCATCCGTTAATCATATCAAATAACGAATACCGCTGAGTGTAACACCTCCTATTTATGGTAAATACCACGGATTACGTTAGGAGGAAGTGTTGCTTATAGCTCAGCCAAAACCCGGGCCGGGGCAGCCTGAAGTTCTAGCCTGACAGGCAAAGCGTATAAACGAAACTTTTTACCAACGACAGCTTTAAGATTGATCAGATTTTCAATTAGTAGAACGTCATTATCCAGTAAGGTTTTATGAATGGGGAAGGGCGCATCGTGGTCGAAGCTAAGCATATCTACGCCAACTAATTTTATGCCCCTTTCAACCAGCAGTTTTGCTAGGTCTAAATCTATCTTCGGATAGTCTGATGCATAAGATTGCTGTGTGTAGTTATCGCCGGCTCCGGTGTAAAAAAGTACGGCTTCTCCAGGATTAAGTTCTACACTCGCGAGCAGGTCTGTAGTTAACGGGTTCTGACCCCGCGCATCAATGCAGGTGGCCTGGCACACAAATCTATCGGCTGGATAGTCAGATAAGAATTTACCTTTCTCTAGCATATGATCAGGCGCATCAATATGTGTTCCCAGATGGTTATTGATGTGTACCACGTGGTCAATAAAACCATCTTTTTCCAGTGTGCCAGCCTGTTCAAAGACTGGTTTGGCATCACCAGGAAAGACAACGGTTCGTTCATTTACCGGCATGGATAAGTCAATGATCATAAACCCATCATAGCAAAAACCGTCAGTTGGATCCTTTGGTATTTAGTCTATTTGAGCTGACAGGTGCCTTGGGCATGCGTTTAGTAAATGTTACTGCCAGCAATAATAAACTGGGCGATATCAATATTAAATACACCAACCCAAGCCTAAAGTACGTTGGTAGCAGGGAGTGACTGGTCTTGTAGGCTGGCTTTCCTTCAAAAGCTCCATATTCACAGTCCCAGTGGAACAGGTTACCACTTGTTTTGACTTGCTGCGTTTCTGCAGCTTTGTATTCACAAGTGTAGTCATTCAGCATATTACCGCCGCCTACTGCAATTGGTAGAAGCATTAAAAGAGCCCAAAAACCAGCCAGCAGAACCATTGTTAACTTCGTGGATACTGTCTTTAGTCTCATGCTCTCAGTATACGCTCGCAGCCCTGACAGTACTCGCGCGACCGCTAGATATATTATTTAGATGACTAAGAAATAACATGAAACAGTGAAGAATAAACAGTTATTTTTTTCTTCTGTACTTCAAAAAGAAGTAGAGAGGTATAGGTACAACAAGTAAAAAGGGCGAGAATATT
>CAZSHK010000050.1:0-4730 GCA_964606965.1 uncultured Candidatus Saccharibacteria bacterium | reverse complement strand
CAGGTGTTTCAAATGGACGGCGTGCCGTACCGAGTGGTGGAGTATAACCAGAAAGTTATGGGCCGCGGCGGCAGCATTGTAAACGTCAAAATCAAGAGTTTAACTGACGGCAAAGTATTGGATAAAACCTTCAAAGGTAACGAAACGATTGAAGCGGCTGATATAACCACTAAGAGTGTTCAGTATCTATATTCTGATGGCAGTAGCTTTCATTTTATGGACGACCAAAGTTATGAGCAGTTTGAGTTGCCCATGGCCGATATGGCTGAACTGAAGGGTTACATGAAAGAAGGGGACCAAGTCCAAGCGCAGTTATTTGATGGCCGCGTCATCAACATTGAACTGCCTAAGAACGTGCCACTCAAAGTTACCTATACCGAAAATGTTGTAAAGGGCGATACCAGCAGTGCTATTACCAAAAATGCCGAAGTGGAAACCGGTATTACGATTAAAGTTCCAGCTTTCATAAAGCAGGGTGACGTTATTAGTGTAGATACTACCACCGGCGCCTACCGCGAACGCATGAGGGATTGATGGCTTTTAGACAACGGCTTGATCAAGAACTGGTCGCACGCGGCCTGACCACTACACGCAGCAAGGCCGAGGGCGTGATAATGGCCGGCCTAGTGAAGGTGGATGGCAAACGTGTCGACAAAGCAGGTTATTTTGTTAGCCCCGAGGCGAAAATTGAAATTAAGCCAACACCCCAATACGTCGGACGTGGGGGAGAGAAAATAGCGTCGGTTGCAGACAAGTTTAAACTCAATTTTAATGGTAAGATTGTGCTTGATGTCGGTAGTAGCACCGGCGGCTTTACCGACTATGCTCTGCAGCACGGTGCCAAAAAAGTTTATGCAGTAGATGTGGGCCGTGGCCAGTTGGATTATAAGATCAGAACAGATGATCGAGTAGTAGTTATGGAGCGTACCGACATTCGTGATGTGGCCGAGCTACCCGACGAAATTGACTACGTGGTTATTGATGTTTCTTTTATTTCCCTAGAACGAATTTTACCCGCCGTCTTAAATCTCATGAATCATGACTCATTGCTTGTTGCCATGGCTAAACCGCATTTTGAAGCCGATTACGTCACGGCCTCCAAACATAAGGGAGTTATAAAAAATGATAAGATTCGACGCGAAATTCTAAAACAAGTCGAAACCTTTATGCAAAAGTGGTTCGTTATTATCGATAAAGCCGACTCACAGGTTTTAGGACGTAAAGGAAATAAAGAACGCTTCTTCTTGCTTAAACCTTTATAGGAAGCTTCTTAGCTTTTTGACGTCTCTTAGAATGACGTATTGCGGGTGGGTACGGATTAAGCCCTTTTTTTCTAATGCCGATAGTTCGCGGCTGGCCGTTTCGCGTGAGGCGTTAATAGAGCTGGCCACATCTTGCTGCCGCAGCGGTAGGTCAACTTTTCTGCCTTCTTTATCTTTTATGCCAAAACGTTTATCCAGAAATAGCATAAAAGAGATTAGTCGTTCGCGAACTGTCCTATATTCTAGGTTAATTATGCGTTCTGAGTGGATACGATACATTTCTATAGTCATGTCTAGTAAGGGCATCATGGCATCCGGACGATCACGTAAGTATTTGGTATAGGCGGCGCGGCTTAGGCGCCAGACTTCAGTCGGGGATAAGGCTTGGTAAATAATGCTTCGTTCTTGTCCGGTAACAGCCCAGATAAGCGGAAATATCTCTTGCTCTTTGCGGATAATAAGCAGGTTCTCTTCACCGTATTTGGTGATGTCATAGGCCTTTACAAGGCCCTTTTCTATATAAAAAACGCCCGTGGGAGCTTCACCCGGGCGTATGATAAATTCGCCTTTGTCGTATTTGAGTTTTGTGCCGCGTTGGAAAGTTTCTACCAGGGCGGCAACTTGGTCGCTGGTAGCCAACATGGATTTATTATGCCACAGAATTATGTTTTTGGTGTGATAAAAATCAAAGACTAGACGTGAGGGAAGATAACGACACCCCCGTTATTGAACAGTAATATTAGCGTATGATGACATAAAGGGAGGAACCAATATGGTAGACGCACACGATGTCAGGAAACAGTTAAGGCGTATCGGTGCGGATTACCGTTTCTGGGGCGCACCCGAAATACGCGAACTTCCTAAGATTCTCTTTGAAAACGAAACCATTAGCCATTTCATAAACGGTCGCTACAGCGGCGGGTTTGCCGCGTTGGTAGTTACCGATATTCGGGTGTTGCTGATTGATAAGAAACCACTCTTTCTAACGCTTGAAGATATTCGTTACGATATGATTTCGGACGTCATGTTTAACCATCGTCTATTAAACGCCAGCATTAATATTGGTACTGTACATAATTCATTTACGTTCGTTGGATTTAATAGCACATCATTACGTAACTTGACGAACTATATTCAGCAACGGGTGATGGATTACCGGCGCCATGCTCAACACCAGCAAGAATTTCAGCCCCAGCAGCTTCAGGAAGTGCCGCAACCAACTGAATATAGCCAAGCAGTTCCGTACCAAACCCCAGCAGACCCCGTTACACCGGTAGAAAATGTAACCCATCAGGAAACAGCATCATATGCTAGCCAACCGATTAATCCGTATAAGATGCCTTTTAAGATTCGAAATCGTAGCTCTAGGTTTTATTAACCAAGCCTTCGCAGTAGCCAGTCCGCGGCTAGTGTAAACCTAACTGCTTGCATGCATGTCCAGGCGATGCGACACTTAATCCATGCAGTATTTCAAGGATCGGGCCCAGGCAGGTAAAGAACTGGCCAAACAGTTGATGGACTATGCTAATCAGAATTGCGCCGTTATTGCATTGAATGAAGGCGGCGTTATTGTTGGTTCTCAGATAGCTATGTCGGTCCATGCTAACTTAATGATGCTGGGCACTAGTAAAATAAATTTGCCGCGTGAACCAAAGGCAATTGGCGGCCTGACTCAAACTGGTGCGCTAGTTTATAACCCCGAAATGCCGGAGGGTGAACGCGAAGAAATGATGGTCGAATATCATAACTTTATTGACCAAAAACGCATGGAGAATTTTCATGAACTTAATGTTTTGCTCGGTAAGACCGGCGCGGTAGATCGTACGTTGTTGAGACGGCGGGTTGTAGTGGTTGTGGCCGATGGTCTATCAGATGGCTTTTTATTGGATATGGCGGCCGACTTTTTAAAGCCCGTCAAAATTAAACGTTTAGTTTTGGCTGTACCAATTGCCAGCGTGCAGGCGGTTGACCGCATGCACTTACTTGGTGACGAGCTGCATGTTCTAAGCGTGCCAGAAAATTATATTAGTACTAACCATTATTTCGAAGATAATACCATCCCATCCCAGGAGGGATTGGTTAAGATTATGAATAATATTTCTCTGGAATGGCATAACAAAACAAAGTAATGAGACATCCAGAACAGTCCGGTGGACTGTTTCTGTAGCCACGAATGAAATGTCGACGCTTTAGTTAAAAACTTAATGCGTCAGCCACAAAGGACCAAGCGGCCCAATGTACCGGTTTCTATAGCTTCGCACCAGGAAACTATAACTTAGGATTGTTTCTTGGGCTCGGCATATATTCTCGCTTTACCACTCGAATATCATCGAGCCGGGCAAGAATATTTGCTCGGTCTTCTCTTCCCAAAAAAGCGGAATCAAGCAGCCTGAAATGAATTCAGACCGCTTTCATATTTAATAGTTGTAGGCTATTGAGCCTAAAACAAAATGTTGCAACGTGTTTATGTATAAGTTAGGATGTAAGGGCGAAGAACCTTAAATAAAAAGTGTGAGTCATCCAAAAACAACTCTATATAGGGTAGGTGATTCTAAACCCATCTAATAACTTAGCTTCATTAAAAGAAGCTGTTATCCCATGGGTTCTTAAATAAAGAGCAAAAATGCAAACAATTCAAACCTGGCTTTGGCCACGCCATTATTCTATGTATTCTCGTCGCACCCGCCGCCTAGACTGGGCAGCACTGGCGGCTCTATTGATTATGCTGCTGGGCAGTTTTAGTGGGGCTAAGATGGTACGAGCCTGGCGTACCGATAAAGCTGCAGCCATAGCCATAAGTCAAAACAGTGAACTGACCGGTCTACTAAAAGAACTACAAACTGATGCACCGACTGGTATACCACAAGATGCCGCCAGCTTTACAGCCTTGCAACCCAAAGTACAAGCTTGGGTTAACGCCCATAGCGCTGCCCAATGGGGCGTTGTGGTCCAAGATCTGGCTAATCCCGACAACAAAATCAGTGTCAATGCCAGCGCGCCATTCCAATCAGCTAGTCTGTACAAACTGTTCTTAACGATTCCGCTGGCCAGCAAGCTGCCATTCAATACTTGGCAGACTGCAAAAACACTAAACGGCCAGGGCGATCACACCTATTCGTACTGCGTACATGCCATGCTGACCTATTCTGATAACCCTTGCGGGCAGGCAGTTGGGGAGTACCTGGGCTGGTCCAAAGCGACACAGGCTATTCATGCGGCCGGTTTTAGCGGTGGTACCCAACTTGGTGGTTCAACCGTTACTACTACGGCTGACGATACGGCCCAGTACTTTATGGGCCTGGCTCGCGGCAAGTGGTTTGATCCAGCTACTCGACAGTTTATTTTGCAAAGCCTGTCTGAGCAGACCCACCGCAGCGGTATCCCACGCGGCTGCGTCAGCTGCGCAGTACTTAACAAGACCGGTGAGCTTGATCATGTCACTAACGATGCCGCTATTATTCACAAGGG
>CAZSHK010000049.1:0-4844 GCA_964606965.1 uncultured Candidatus Saccharibacteria bacterium | reverse complement strand
CTTGGCCTCGTCCTTGGCAAGGACGCGCTCTAAACAACTGAGCTACACCCGCATATTCCTTAAACTAATTGTTAATTGAGTTCTCAGTTGTTTAGAGCGCTAGCGCTATTTCTAATTTTTGCAGCAAGCTGCGACAACTGAGCTACACCCGCATCAACAGAGTAGGATTATACCCATTAGTACACAGAGGGGCAAATTACAAGCAGGAATCTGGGCTGAATATCATGACAGTTATGTTATCGTAATGTATCAATGACTTGGTTTGAACCATCTGAATATCAGCTTGATCCTCGGCAACTTCCACTAGAACCTGGTATGGAATTACATGCTACCGCCGAGTATCCTAAAGGCACCAACTGGAATATAGATGTTTCTGTGCGCGAGGACAATGACGGTAAACTACTAGCTGACATAAGTGCGGTTGACGATTTTGCTTTAAGGTATGCCAGTGAAACAGTTGCTGCCCCAGAGTCAGTTGACATGTTTGATGGCGCTCTAGTAATTCAAGCCGAACCCGCACCGGATAAAAAGTACAGAACTATTATCGCTAAAGGTGTAGCTGGCCTAATTGGAATTGGTTCTGTCGTGGGTGTCGTAACAGTTATCCACCAGAAGCATCAAAATCGCAGAAAGTAGCACATTGCTACTAGCGGAATTCCGACTGAAAAGAGGACACGGTGGGCATAATATTTGAAATCGTTTTTTGTGAAATATAAGGGAGATACATGGTTGAGTTAGGTGAGAGCAAGCAGGTTGGTGAGCAAGGGCAGAGCAATGAGGTAACTCCTGAAGCGCAGGGACCAAGCAGTGCCGACGTAATATTAGGTGCCATAAATCAACTGCCCTGGGTTGGTCGCCCTTTAGCCAATTTTGGTGGCTTTATTCTGGGAGCAACTGAAGGTTTTTTTGAAACTACTGGTATGTCGCGTGCGGTGGAAAGATTAGGTGCGCAGGGAGCTGTAGAGAATATCAATTCTGAAAAGTCCAGACAGAAAAGTGCTCGCTCACGAGCAGATTCTATTGGCAAGATTGTAAATTCCGCCGACTATGCCCGCAACACCGACAGGTTTTTGGCTCGTCAAGCGGTCCAGACGTATTTAGAGCGTGTCTTATTAGATCAAGTCAAAGGCGAAGATAAAATATTAGCGCGTAAAGAACTAACAGTTGTAATTGGCGACTTACCAGTTGGCGAATCATATGAAACAATTGGGCTGACCAATTATCAGCTTGCTCAGTTAAAGAAGCATTTATAGATAAATCCGTGCAAAGAATAAAACCCGAGTTTGCAGCTGGTGCCACGCGGATGGCATTAGAATAGTTACGGTTACTTCGGTATAATTGCCACGTGCTCTTGTGGCGCGTTGGCCGAGCAGTTAGGTACGAGTCTGCAAAACTTGTTAGACGGGTGCAACTCCCGTACGCGCCTCCAAACTAGGAGTTTTTATGAAGTCTGTCGTTGTTTGTGGTTCTAAACGTTACCGCAAAGAAATTGCCAAATTCTGTAAGGCAATGGAAAAACTAGGTGTACTGGTATTTGAGCCCAGCTTTAGCGACCCACCCATAAACGAAGACGTGCTAATACATTCTGAATTTACGACAAGCAAAATATTTAAAGGTTTGACACTAGAACACTTTGACTGGATCCGCAAAGCTGAGGTTTGTTATATCTACAATGTCGATGACTATGTGGGTGTTAGCGTAACTTTGGAAATAGCTTACGCCAGCGCTCTTGGCAAACCAATTATGGCCTATAGCGCCAAGACCGGTGATCCATGCCGAGATGTCCTTATAGACAAAGTTGTTAAGACGCCAAAACAGCTAGCGGCAATGCTATAATTTTGTAGATTGGGCGAGTGGCGGAATTGGTATACGCGACGGACTTAAAATCCGTTGGCTGAATAAGCCTTGTGGGTTCAAGTCCCACCTCGCCCACCAAAACAACCTGACGACCTTTTGGTCGTTTTGTTGTTTTGTAGGCTGGGACTTGAACCTTAGGTCGAAAATGTTCGGTGGACATTTGAGTTTTCCTTGCTTGGCCGAGCGAGTCCGCCTCTGGCGGATCGAGCGAGCATTTCAAGAGAAGTCCCACCTCGCCTACCATTCGCCTCGGCAGGTATAATCTGCCTCGCTCTTGGTAAACCATCATGTTGAGTCGAATGAGTCTGAGCTTGTCGAAGACCCTAAAATCAGTTAATTTGCTCAGTGTTTCTAACCATAAAGTGATATACTGAGAGAAGTAATATAGGGAGTTCTGAACATGTGGGTTGTCTTAATTATCCTGGCGGTACTGGTTGTAGCCGGCATTGCTATTTATAACGGTTTAGTAAAAGCCAATGTTCGCGTGGATGAAGCGTGGAGCGATATCACGGTGCAATTAAAGCGCCGCGCTGACTTAATCCCTAACCTGGTTAATACGGTTAAGGGTTACGCCACGCATGAAAAGAGCGTTTTTGAAGATGTTACTGAAGCCCGCGCCAAAACACTGAGCGCCCAAGGTCCAGCCGACGCTGCTAAGGCGGAAAATCAGTTCCAAGCGGCACTGAAAAGCCTATTTGCAGTTGCTGAAGCTTACCCAGATCTAAAGGCCAATGAGAACTTCAAACACTTGCAAGAGGAGCTGGTAGACACCGAAGATAAAATCCAGGCATCACGCCGCTTCTACAACGGTTCTGCCCGTGATCTAAACACCAAGATCAAAGTCTTTCCAACCAGTATTTTTGCAGGAATGATGGGTTTTAAATCCCGTGAATTCTTCGAGGTAGCAGAAGGCGAAGCAGCCGCAATTGCTCAACCTACTGAAGTTAAGTTTTAGTTAGTAAACGCGTTCTTTCATGTACGGATCAATAGCTAGTAATAAGCGCAAAACTGTTTTTCTGATGTTGGTGTTTGTTTGTTTTGTTGGTGCACTGGGCTGGATTTTTGCCGGTTTCACCGGGAACAAAGCAATTACACCGTACGTTTTAATTGGTGCTGCCATCTATGCACTTATAAGTTACTTTACTGGCAGCCGCATGGCCCTGGCTATTAACAGCGCAAAACCGATTGCTAAGCGTGATAGCCCACGCCTATACCGGATTGTCGAAAACCTAGCTATCACTAATGGCCTGCCAACACCGCAAATTTACATTATGGAGGAAACGGCACCAAACGCGTTTGCAACCGGCCGTGACCCCGCACATGCTTCGGTTGCAGTGACCCAAGGATTACTCAATATTATGGATGACCAGGAACTGGAAGGCGTGATTGCGCATGAATTAGGTCATGTAAAAAACTATGACATCCGCGTTGCCATGATTGCCTTTGCGTTAGTGGCGGTAGTTAGCTTACTGGCCGATATAATGCTAAGAATGACGTGGTTTCGTGATAATGATGACGATAATGGCAACCAGCTCTTTTTCATATTGGGAATTGCGGCGGCAATTCTAGCGCCTTTAATTGCCAGCCTTATTCAACTAGCCGTGTCCAGGCAACGCGAGTATCTGGCTGATGCTACCGGAGCACTAACGACTCGTTATCCAGAAGGGTTGGAACGAGCTCTTGGAAAAATTAAGCAATCTGGCAGTACTCTAAAACGGCAAAATGCTTCCACCGCCCACTTATTTTTTGCCAACCCTCTGCGCGGACATAGCTTAGCCAGTCTTTTCAGCACCCACCCCCCAATTGATGACCGAATTGCGCGCTTAAAACAAATGGAATCAAGCGCCTGATATGACAAAAAAAGCTACCACAAAAGATAAAAATTCAGTTAAGAAGCGACGACTGAAGCAACCAAACTACAAAAGCTTGCGCTTGAGTAAGCGTATTAAATACCCCGGCCCTCCGATACCTAGTGTTTGGAAACTTTCAATGGCTACCTACCGCCGTTTGCGTGCCTCGCCAAGATTGTTTATATACATAGTACTTATTTATGGTTTGTTGACTGTTCTATTTGTCCGCGGGTTAGGTAGTAGCCTCAATATTGCTGCGCTTAAGTCTAACTTTCAGGAACTCTTTCAAGGCAGTTGGGGGCAACTTTCAACTGGATTTACTCTATTTGGTTTGCTGCTTGGGTCAATTGGTGGTGGTACTGGGCCAACGGCTAGTCTTTATCAATCGATATTAATTGTTATTTTTAGTTTGGTATTTATTTGGAGCCTTAGGCAAGTTCAAGCCGGTCACCAGATTGGGCTACGCGACGTTTTTTACAAAAGTATGTATCCGCTAATTCAATTTTTGTTGGTGCTGGTTGTAATTGCTTTGCAGTTAGTGCCGCTATTAATTGGTAGCGCTCTCTACACGCTGGTAATTAATAATGGCATAGCCGTTAGCGGGGTGGAACGTTTTGTCTGGGCATTATTATTCTTTATGATGGCCTTACTTTCGCTATATATGCTGTGCTCTTCTTTATTTGCGTTGTATATAGTTACTCTGCCAAACATGACGCCTATGAAATCATTACGTTCGGCCCGTGAACTGGTCCGCTATAGGCGCTGGACAATACTGCGAAAAATTATTTATTTACCAGTCGCACTTTTAATTCTTGGTGCTTTGGTTGTAATACCCGTTATTTTAATTTGGGCGCCGGCCGCGCAATGGGTCTTCTTTGTGGGCACTATGGCATCACTGGCGATCGTACACAGCTATCTATATAACCTATATAGAGAGTTGTTGTGAAGAAAGTCGATGCCGAAAAACGGATTGGTAAGTTGCGCGAGCTTATTAACGATTACCGTTACCACTACCACGTACTAGACGAATCAACCATGAGCGAGGCTGCCGCCGACAGTCTTAAGCATGAGCTTTCCGAGCTTGAGGGACAATTTCCAGAACTGATTACAGCAGATTCACCAACGCAACGGGTGGCT
>CAZSHK010000048.1:0-5007 GCA_964606965.1 uncultured Candidatus Saccharibacteria bacterium | reverse complement strand
GAACTAAGAATTACAGTAGTGGTCAAAACAGCGCTCTTAAGGAGCGCTGTTTTTGTTAAGTACTAGCTCCCTTAAGTATGATATGGGCTCGTTGAGCTTCTTCGAACATTGTATTAGCCGCACTTAACATTGAATGTTTTGGGTCAGTATATTGACGGAATGGTGATGTATCAAAATAAATTTGTCTATCTTCTTTTACTGCCTTGAGCCCTGCACCTATTCGAGGAATCTCTGTGTGGTCGCCGCTATCTGGCTCCGATTGAGAAATAGCATTCAGGGCGGCGCCTTTATTACCTTCAAAGAGCAAGTCTGCGTAGAGAGTTAAGGTGCGGCCAAAAAGGTCTTGGCTTGTCCAGTAATCGATACTATCTTGCTCGCGCTCAACCGCATCAAGTTTACGGTGGCTGTCAGCATGGTTTCGAGCAGTGATCGTTTCATACTCCGCGGCCAGAGTCTTCTGCCCATCTTCACTCTCAGGATCTATTCCTTGCCGAGCACATTCACGCAGGGCAGCTTCTCCCGCATTACAAAAAACAAATGTCCTAAGCACAAGTTGTGTTCCGTTTATTTTCTCAATAATTGCGCCGAGGTTGCGACCGTCAACTAGTAGTGTCCGGTTTTCGCCTGCGTCTCTAACCGCTTCTACTCGACGCTGGAAGCCAGACTTTACGGCGTCGCGGACGACTTCAAGTGGAGACACAAAATGAACTATATCTCGTACTTCTGGGGCATATAAAGAATCTTTACCATGTTCAGCTTCTAGCTCATACCGTCTGGCTGCTAAATCACTCAGCTTTCCCGTGGAAGTATTGTTAATTACATGTCCTACTTGCGCCTCGTCCATATCTGGATCAAGCTTCTGCTCAAGTAGCAACCCCAGAGTAACTGCACGATAATCAGCACCTGTCTCATCTGTAGCGACGTAGGGATGAACTTCTGCAAGCCAAGAGACTATACTACCCTTGCCACTTCTGGCAGTGCCACCATACTCAAATACCTGCAAGTCCTCAGCACTTTTCATAACTGATTATATTATAATATATTTACCTATATATAGCAATGCGCTTTATACTAATACTTATGAAGGTCTATTCTTGGAACGTGAACGGAATCCGGGCTGTCGTCAATAAAGGTGCTTTCCAGGAGTTCATGGCTAAGCACAAACCAGACATTTTAGGCATCCAAGAAACCAAAGCTACGCAAGGCCAAGCTGTAATTGATCTTACTGGTTACGAAGAATACTGGAACAGTGCTGAAAAAAAAGGTTACAGCGGCACTGCCATATTTACCAAGCTCAAACCGCTTAAAGTAGTAAACGGTCTGCCAGAGGACATTACTAAGAAGTTCGGTTTAGGCACCGATGGCTACGGTGACCCGCATAAAGAGGGTAGGGTGGTGGCCGCCGAGTTTGATAAATTTTACGTAGTCACAGTCTATACGCCCAACGCCAAAGACGACCTCAGCCGTATACCACTGCGCCATAAACATTGGGACCCAGCCTTTTTGACTTACTGCAAGCAGCTGGAAAAGAATAAGCCAGTCATTTTCATGGGAGATTTAAACGTCGCGCACACGCCAGATGATTTGACCAACGATAAAGCTAATGAGGGTAAAAAGGGCTTCACAAAAGAAGAGCGCTCTGGCTTCCAGAATTTTATTGATGCCGGCTTTGTCGACACGCTCAGGTTGTTCAAGAAAGGTAAGGGTTATTACACCTGGTGGAGTTACTTTGCCAACGCCAGAGCTCGCAATGTTGGCTGGCGGATTGACTACATACTGGTATCTAAAAGCCTGAAGTCAAAAGTTAAAAGTGCGGCAATTCACCCAGACATAATGGGTTCAGACCATTGCCCAATCAGCATTGAACTAAATATCTAATGAAAACATTTGCCATTAATGAAGGCTGGGCTGAAGGTGGCTGGCAAAGTCAGCAATTACGTCATGCTATGCAGGCTGCCGGCTATCAACAAGCACCTAGCGAAGAAGCTGACATTATCATCACTCACTCCGGTGGCTGTTATGTAGTACCAGACGAAAATAAAGCGCAGCTGATTATGATGATTGGCATTCCATATTCGCCGCATAAACCAATTCTGTGGAGCATAGGACAAAAAGTTCAGCTGGACATGTATCAACATAAGATCGAACAGCAACTTGGCTACTGGACGCGAAAAACTTTCTGGAACACTCTCTATCTTATTGGCAAACCTTGGCGCTGGGCGCATATGTGGTGGCATTGGCGCAAGCTGGATTTTCCGCACGTCAGTCCAAATTGCCGCGTCATAGCTGTCCGTAACGAGGTGGATCCATTCTGCAAAAAAGATACTTTTACCAAGCTGTGTAAAGAACGCGGCTGGCAAGCCATCCACATGAATGGTCACCATGACGACTGCTGGAGTCATCCCGAGCCTTACGTTGATATAATAAAAACAGCACTAGGAGAATTATGACACCAGACGAATACACCCTTAGTGAATTTTTCTTAGATGTTGGGGATGGGCATCAGCTATATGTACATGAGTGGGGGAATAAAAAATCCAAAACTCCTATAGTTTTCCTTCATGGCGGGCCGGGAGGGCAGTGCAAGGACAGACATAAAGCTGCCTTTGACCCGAGACACCAACGTGTAATCTTTCACGATCAACGCGGCAGCGGCAAAAGCTTGCCATACGGCTCTTTAGAAAACAACACAACGGACAAGTTGGTTGAGGACATTGAAAAGATCGTAAAACACTTAAAGCTTGATCAGGTTGTACTAACAGGTGGTTCCTGGGGTTCTTCGCTAGCACTTTTTTATGGCATTAAATACCCCAACCGTGTTCATGGCATGGTTCTTAATGGAATTTGGACCTGTACACAAGAAGAAAACAGCTGGGTTGATAAGGGACGATTTAAAACTTTCTTTCCTGATGTTTGGATGACTTACCAGGACACTGCTCCTAAAACGAATCGCGAAGACCCTAGCCGTTATCATTTTCCGCGTATTTTGGGCAAGAATAAAACCGATTCAAAAAAGTCGGCCTATGCCTACCAGAATTTGGAAGGCGCTGTTTTAAGAATCGACGATTGGTTTGAGGCAGAAGATTTTGAAGAGTTTGACCCAGCCGGAATTCGCACTGAGGTTCATTATTTAGCTAACAAGTGCTTTGTGTCAGATAACTACATTCTTAATAATGCCCATAAGCTCACTATGCCGATTTGGCTAGTACAAGGACGTTTTGATATGGTCTGTCCACCTAAGACAGCATATGAACTCAGTCAAAAGCTGCCACATGGAGAATTGGTTTGGACCATCAACGGCCACTTGGCCGAGCATGAAGCAGTGAATGTTATTCGCATACTTCTAAGACAATTAACAAGCAGCTAAATGTCGGTTAGACCAGCTGGGCTGCCAGTCTGCAAATAACCCCCACTTTGATGCTGCCATAGTCGGGCATAGATACCAGAGCGTTTCAGTAATTCCTGGTGCGAGCCTTGTTCAATAACACGCCCTTTATCGATAACTATAATTCTGTCTAGGCGCTGAATGGTGCTCAGGCGGTGGGCAATTACAATAGCCGTCCGTCCCTTCATAAGTTTCCAAAGGGCTTTCTGAATATATTTCTCACTGCGACTATCAAGCGCACTGGTGGCTTCATCAAGAATTAATATAGGCGCGTCTCGCAAAAGCGCTCGGGCTAAGGCCACTCGTTGTCTCTGGCCGCCGGATAGCTTAATGCCTTTTTCGCCCACTAAAGTGTCATAACCGAATGTTAGTTCTTTGGTAAATTCATCAACATAGGCAGCTTTACCCGCCTCCAACAAGGCTTTTTTGCTAGCAGATGGGCGGCCGTAAGCTATGTTTTCGGCAATGCTACGGTGGAATAACAGTGGTTCTTGGGGTACGTATGCGATCTTTGAACGTAAATCTTTCTGCGCGACATCACGAATGTCGATGCCATCTATACTAATGCTACCCTCTGTAACGTCTATAAACCGTAACAGTAATTTAGTGAGCGTCGTTTTTCCGCTGCCGGAGTAACCAACCAACCCAACCCGCTCGCCAGGAGCTATAGTCAAGTTGAAGTCCTTAACTGCATAGAGGTTTTTGGGAGCTTCGCTATAACGCAGGCTAACATTACGAAGTTCGATCTTATAATCAGACCGTTTAGGCAGTTTTTTCAGCAGGGGCTTGTCGAGCACGGTTGATGGGATCAGCATAGTTTTAACAGCTTGGTGCGCCGTGCTCATAATTGCCTCGTAGGTCTTGATCAGATCGGCTATATCATGGGTTGCCATTACCAGCTTTACGACATAGAGCTGCACCAAAACGACAATAGCAATCGAAATATTATGATTCTTATATAAGCCGGCCGTTAATAGGAGTAGCAAGAATGTAGCTGTTCCGGCCAGTAAGGCGCGTCCCACATCAGCTGGAATAGACGTCATCCAAGACATATATTGTGTTTTGGCTAGCTTCTCCATAGAAGAATCCAGTCGTTTCATTTCATAGCCTTCAGCCGAAAAGCTCTTTACAGTTGAACCATGGCCAATGGCATCACCTATCACTCCATCGGTTTCACTAGCCGCCTCGCTAAGTAAACGCCTGTATTTGATGCGCCACTTCGACATAGCTATAGTGAAACCAAGTACCAGACACATGAGAACAAAGGTGATTAAAGCCAATGTTATCGACTGCCAAGCAATGATGGCTATGCTGGACACGACTACAATAATTTGTTTTGCAAAGCCATTAAAAAGTGTTTGATCGTACTCCTCGCGGGCATCACGCAGCCGGGCAGCCTGGGCGCTTAGGCTGCCTAGGTAGGTGTTGTTAAGCAGTTCATAGTCTTTAGCCAGATAGTTAGCAAAGACTTCACGCTGAATATATTTCATACCTACCCGAGCATTTCTAATTATGGCTACGCCGCCGATAGCCCAGAGCACACAGTAACCAAGCGTCAGGAGCAAAACATTCACAGCGTAGTGGGTTACGCTGCTAAATTGTTGGGTAATAACAGCTTGCAA
>CAZSHK010000047.1:0-5335 GCA_964606965.1 uncultured Candidatus Saccharibacteria bacterium | reverse complement strand
TGTAAAACTTTTTCGGCGCTGGCAACTATACCGGCAAATTCATGATAGTTCAGGCTGGCGCCACCTGGTAATAAACCGTCAACTTCTTCGAGGTTCAGATATGAGGCGGCGTTTTCGGCGTCGCTACTGCCACCATATATAACCCGAACGCGTTTGGCTGCACGGTCACCGTAAAGTTCAGAGATGTGGTGACGAATTAACTTGGCAATTGCGGCCACATCGTCCGGCTTTGCCACCTCATGGTTGGCAAAATTACTACCATTACTTAATGCCCAAACCGGTTCATAAGCTACCACTAGCTCTTCAACTTCGGCAGCCGTTAAGTTACTTATGGCACTAGTTAACTGATCATGAATAACTTGTTTGGTTTCGCCTAAATTTTTTTCGGTCTTGGTTTCCCCAACGCATAGAATAGGCACAATGTCGTTACGAAAAGCAGCCGTGACCTTATCCCGTACCATGCTTAGCGACTCGTCAAAAAAACGTCGGCGTTCTGAGTGGCCAACAATTACGTAATGAACCAAGTCTTGTAACATCGAAAATGACACTTCGCCGGTATACGGTCCCTCATCTTTATAGTACGCATTTTGAGCTGCTAAGCGGAACTTGCGGCGGTCAATTTGCAGACTGATTGGTTGCAGTGTCAGCATACTAGGAGCCAGTACTAGCTCAATATCACGATGAGTCTTAATTCTTTGATCTAAACGATGCACTAACAAGCTGGCTTGACCGACACTCAAGTGCATTTTCCAGTTACCTACTATTAATATTTTACGCATAGTTCTTATGGTTATTGTAACCTATTTCTTTTTATCTATTAATGCTTCTACGCCCGGCAGTTTTTTACCGGCCATAAGTTCTAAGCTGGCCCCGCCGCCCGTGGAAACATGATTGAAACAATGCGTAACCTGACGTTCCTCGATATATGCAACAGTATCACCCCCGCCGACTACACTGAAGGGCTTGTGGCCATATTCACCGCAGATTCCATCCATGATAAGTTCAGTGCCGTGAGCAAAGGGACCAACCGGTCCACGGACTGAATCTGTTTCGGTCACGCCCATGGTGCCGTTCCAGATCACAGTATTGCTAAGCTGCAATCCACCAGCTATAAACGCACCGCTAAAAGGGCCAATATCCAATATCATCTCTTCAGACTTGATTCGACTTGACGCCCGCGGAGGTCGTTTGGGATAGTTTTCAACCTCGGCTATAACATGAGCATCCCAGTCAACAATACGGGTATGGGCTTTTCGGTCCAGACTATCTGCTACCACCCCGTCTTGCGGTAAGTAAAATATAAAATGCTGTTTTTTAGCCTTCGCTCTGGCTTTCTCCAGAATTTGACGGGCCAGTGGCACGTCAACTTTGTCTACTTTGCTTTTACCTACCTTGATGCCCTCAGCTAGTAAGAAGGTGTTGGCCATAGCGCCGCCGACCGCTACAAAATCGGCAATTTCTATGAAGCGGTTAAGAATATCAATTTTGTCAGCAATTTTGGCACCACCAATTACACAAAGCAGCGGTCTTTGCGGCTTATGCATAACCTCCGTAATAGTATCGACCTCTTTCTCGACAAGCAGACCAGCAACCCCAGGCAAATATTTTGGAATTACCGACACCGACACCGCCCCGTGGTGCACCACACCAAAAGCGTCTTGCACAAATACTTCGGCATGACTATCGGCTACTAATTGTTTAGCAAACGCTGTGTTATTGGCCTCTTCTTCCGGGTGAAAGCGAACATTTTCCAGTACCACGACGTCTTTAGATTTAAGCGCCCCCGTACGCTTGTTAACTTCCGGACCAATGCAGTCCGGTATAAAGCCAACCTTTTGCTTGAGTAGTTTGCTCAGTTCTTTTGCAACCGGTGCCAGACTATAGTGTTTGTCTACCTTGCCCTCCGGGCGACCTAAGTGTGACGTAATTACCAATTTGCAGCCCTGTTTGAGTAAGTACTCAATGGTAGGCAATGATTGGGTGATACGGTAATTGTCGGTAATACGGCCGTAGTCATCAACCGGCACATTATAATCGGCCCGCAGTAGTACTTGCTTGCCTTTTAGATTGATGTCACGAACTGTTTTTTTGGTAAACATTTATAATACTCTCACTTTAATGGTATCTGTCGTGCCTACAACGCCGGGATATTGACCCGATGCTGTCACAATGATATCGCCTTTTTTTAGTACTTTATGTTGCTGCAGCCAGTTTGTTAACTTAGTGGCCGCCCGTTTATCGGCAGGTCTTACATAACTCTTAATGCCATAGACTATGGCCAACTGCTGTGCAGTACGGTCATCATTGGTTACGGCAATTACTGAAATGCCCGGCCGATGGCTGACAATTTGCCGTGCCGTCGCACCAGACTTAGTTTCAGCCACTATGGCTTTGGCATGCATGTTTTCGGCCAGGTTAATAACTGCTGCCGACATAGCTCGCGAAGCATGCATATCATCAGGGTCAATAAATTCAACGTCATTTAGCTGGCTGGTTTGAGTAAAGCCAATAACACGTTTCATTACTTCAACCGTTTTAATAGGGTGCTTACCAACAGCCGTTTCGTCGCTGAGCATCAAACAGTCGGTGCCTAAAATAACAGCCGTGGCTATATCAGATACCTCGGCGCGAGTCGGTTCATCACTTTCCACCATGCTGGCTAACATCTGGGTAGCTACAATAGTTGGTTTGGCATAACGCAAACCTAGGGCAATAATCTGCCGCTGTACAACCGGTACTGATTCAGGTGAGGTTTCGACCGCCAGATCACCACGCGCTACCATAACAGCGTCGGCTTCTTCTACAATTGCTTCTAAGTCATCGACAGCTGCACGCGTTTCAATTTTAGCTATTACTCGAGCTTGACTACCTAAATTTTTAAGAATTGCTCTGCAACTACGAACGTCTTTGGCCGATTGTATAAAGCTAAGCGCCACGTAATCAATGTCGTGCGTCGTACCAAAAGCCATATCTTCGCGGTCTTTTTTAGTAATAATATCGCCGGCAAAATCAGTGTCTGGTAAGTTTATACCTTTGCGCCTAATCAAAATGCCGTCATTTTCGGCAGTAGCAGAGACAACACCATCTCTAACACTGCTGATAATAAAACGTACGCTGCCATCAAAAATAAGCATTCGTTCGCCGCGTTTTACCTTTTTGCTCAGGTCATATTGCGTTGGCACAATTCCGGTTGTTTCGTAATCGACATTGTAGGCAAAACGGATAGTCTGGCTTTTCTGAACTGTCGCAATACCCTCAAATTCGCCCAAACGCATCTTGGGGCCCTGCAGATCTTGCACAATCGATACCGGCTTGCCGTATTCTTTGCTTGCTTTACGTATCCATTTAATCTGTTGCTCGCGGGCTTCGTAAGTATCATGACTAAAATTAAGTCTTATGCCATTGGTGCCAGTCTGAATTAAGGCTAGGATAGCCTCGTAAGTGTTGGTGGCTGGACCAAGGGTTGCCAGAATTTTGGTACGTTTAAATTTAGCCAATGGGACATTAGGTGCCCGATCTGTCGTATCCATCTTCCCTATAGTCTACTTGCTTATGCTTGAATGAAGCAAGCCGTCAAAGCAGTTTGAAGCTAGCAAATACTTGGCCATCGTAAAATTCGTCTGAATTCGTTTTCTGTAAGTGACCGGCTTGTCCGTAGGCCAAGAAAACCAGCTTATTCTTTTCTTTGTAGTAGCGAAGATCAAATTTAAAATTAAAATCCGTGCAAGGATTGTCGCTGCTGCAATCAAGCTCTACATCCTGCCAGCCACCAGCATTATCTTTCAGATCGGTAATTTTTATAGTGTCATCTTTAAAATGACTCTTCGCCCATGTAAGAATGTCAGTTTGACCAGCAACTTTTATGACACTAAAAGGCAACACATCTAGTAGAGTACTTGAATTGTGTTTTTCGTAAGCAACAATAGTATCTTTTGTGGTCGTTGTTTTTTGACAACCGCCAGCCAGTTTATGTCCAGAACCATCGTCCTTTATTTCGCTCAATTGATATGTGTATTGCTCGACTATATAGAAATTGTTGTTATTATCCACAACAGTCGCAGGCACAGCTCCAGCGGTGGTTATGTAGCGAGCTTCGGAAGACACCTTATTTCCATAGTTATCGTTCACATAGGATACCTTTGTGCATTCAGCGCCCTGTCCTGATTTATACATTTTTGGTATTTGAATCGAAAAACCGACTTTGTTATTGGTGTATGTATTCCACTCTTCCCCAGGACCACTAGTAATTTCACTATCTGGTTGTGCGGCTGTTGATTCTGAATCTGTAGCGTGACCTGTAGTGGTGTTCATTGTAGCTCTGTTGTTTGACCGATTATGCCAGACATACCAGCCTACACCGCCAAGTAATGCAAGAACAAGCACCACAAGAATTATTTCAACGGTGGTAAACCCTTTTTGATTGTGTTTCATGTGATTCTCCTTGTTTTTCAGTATGCCATAAGCAAAATAAAAAAGCAGCGGTGAGTGCTAGTATTTGATAATCTCAAGCAGAATATAGCTTCGCGCCAAGAAACTAAAATTTGGGATTGTTTCTTGGGCTCAACATATATTCTCGCTGGACCGCTCGAATATCGAACTCCCCGCTCACTTCGCTCGCTTATACGGAGTTCAATTACATAGGTTAACCAGCAAAAAGCCCCACGTACAAGTGAGGCATTTTGCTGGTGATCCCAAGGAGAATCGAACTCCTATTGCCAGGATGAAAACCTGGTGTCCTAACCGTTAGACGATGGGACCACGAGACCGCAAAATTGTACCAAACAGGGGTAGAAAAGGAAAGCCCCGCTTCTTTGAGAGCGGGGCCTTTTCGCGGTCAGTCGTCTTGGTGTTTAGACTAGCACAATTTTGACAAAAGCGCTAGTGCTTTTACATATTTAGCGGCTGAGCTTACCCAGAGTACGCATTCGGTGTAATACCGCACCAAGGATGGTAACACCGGCAAATATACCTGCTACGTCACCTGCACCAGTATTAACCAAGGTGGCTGGAGGTGTCTGAGGTGGAGTCTCTGGAGGAGGCGCTACGCCAAAACTGATTTGCTTAACACAAGTGTCACTGCTAACAGTTTGTGGCTGTCCATTAACATTACCACTTACGCTTCCGCGGACAGTATAGTTTCCGTTTTCTGCGTAGTTGTGGTCTTTTTCCTGAACATTCTCAGTATTGTTGTCGCCCCAGTTGATGCTGTAGCTACTGATTGAAGTGTTCTGAGCAGCGCCAGTTACTTTGGCGTGAACCTTACGGCTCTTATTGTCTACAACTGTAAGGTCAAGTAATGTACAAGACAAACTCTGTTGTGGCTGCTGAGGAATTT
>CAZSHK010000046.1:0-5413 GCA_964606965.1 uncultured Candidatus Saccharibacteria bacterium | reverse complement strand
AGGGAGGTGTAATAATATTCCGTAAAGTCAAAAGTGTATACTTTGAGCATGCAGCTTATTGTTAATTCACTGCTGACTAATTATGAGCGGAGCGGCAGTGGTAAAGTCTTGCTCTTGGTGCATGGCTGGGGCGATAGCCTGGCCGGTTTTCGTCAAGCACAGAGAGCGCTGAGCCAGCACTTCGATGTAATTAGCCTTGATTTACCGGGTTTTGGAAAGACTGAGACACCAAAGCAGGCGTGGGGACTTGATGAGTACGCCCAGTTTATCAGTGCGTTCCTGGCTAAATTACATGTAACGCCATATGGCATTATTGCTCATTCTAATGGTGGTGCAATTGCACTGCGTGGACTGAATAAATCAAACCTTCAGACAGATAAACTTATATTACTGGCCTCGGCGGGTATTCGTAGCGAATACAAAGGCAAAAAGAAGATAATTCGACTGCTAGCCAAAACAGGCAAAGCCCTAACTAGACCATTGCCAAAGCAAACCCGCGAACGTCTAAGGCGCAAAGCCTATAAAACTATTGGATCGGACCTGTTTGTGGCTGAAAACCTGCAAGAAAGCTTTAAAAAAGTAGTGTCTGATGATGTACAGGCTGATGCTTCAGCTATTAACATTCCTACCTTGCTAATCTATGGTGATGCTGACGAACAAACCCCGCTGCGTTACGGTGAAAAGTTTCATAGCTTATTGGACAACTCCAACTTGTCGGTCGTGTCAGGCGGTGACCATTTTTTATTACAAAACCATTTCGATGAAGTCATGCAGCTAGTCAGTGGATTTTTAAAGTCATGAACATCCTGACATTCTTTTTACCAAACGCACCCTGGGTTATGGTCTACATGCTGCAGCAATTTGAGTACGACAATATTCGTTTTATGACGTGGCTGGAAACAGTCCCCAATATTATGCGCGTGCAGCAGCGCGGTAAACTCGATTTAACTTCCCGCGCTAAGATCACTCTGTTCGTTACATACATTGCCTGGGTAATACCGCTGTTTGGTGGTTTGCTGTGGGCATTATTGGCACATGCGCCAGGTCTAATATTCTTTAGTACATTTGCGCCCTTGATTGCAGCCTTGGCGTTATTGGTTTTCAACTGGATATTTTGGAAAATAGTTGTAGAACCAAGCAATAATAAAGAAATAGCGGCGTCTGTCGCTAAATTGGCTGACGCAAAAGCAGTTCGAATAGCCGTACTGGGTAGCTATGGCAAAACCAGCATGAAAGAAATTCTTTTGACTGTACTAAGCAATGGTAGGCGGGTGGCGGCGACACCTGGTAATAAAAACGTACCCATTAGCCACGCCCGTTGGATTCAAAAGTTAAGTGGCGATGAGGAAGTACTGATTTTTGAGTATGGTGAAGGGGAGCCGGGTGACATTAAGCGATTAGCTAAAGTGAGTCAGCCATCGTACGCAGTGGTTACCGGTTTAGCCCCTGCTCATTTAGATAAGTACCCCTCAGTGGAAGCCATTGCCGATGATTTTGCAAAAATCCAACAGCACGTTACGGCCGACAAGCTATACGTCAAATCTTCGCTACTGCTAAAAGAAAAAGTGAAGGGCATATTCTACAGCAATGATGGGGTAGGTGAATGGCAGGTAAAAGATGCGGTGGTCTCTTTTGAAGGCACTCGCTTTACGCTGGGCAATGGTCAAAAAGAGCTCAAGTTTCATAGTCAGCTGCTTGGACTGCACCAAATTGGGCCGCTGGCTGCGGCTTGTGTGCTGGCCATGCAGCTTGGTCTAAGCGATGAACAGATTATTGCTGGAATTTCCCAAACAACCCCTTTTGAACACCGCATGCAGCCACGGGCGCTACACGGTGCTTGGATTATTGATGATACTTACAATGGCAATATTGAAGGCATGCGAGCGGGTCTAGATTTGCTCAAAATTCTGCCCGCCAAGCGGCGTATATATGTAACGCCTGGCTTGGTTGACCAAGGAGAGGAGACGCAGAAAGTCCATGAGGAGCTCGGGCACCTAATTGCCGCCGCTGCACCCGACAAAGTAGTACTGATGGAAAATTCGGCTACAACGCATATCGTAACCGGACTCGAAGCAGGCGGCTATCAGGGCGAGCTAGAAAGGCAAAATAAACCACTAGAGTTTTACACCAACCTTGAACATTATTTAGCGGCTGGGGACGTTGTAATGCTACAGAACGACTGGCCCGACAGCTATAGCTAGAACCAGCGCAACACACCAGCCTGCCGTCCGGCATAGACGGCCGCACCGCTGGTGTTCTTGGCCTCCTATCCGATTTTCCTCTGCGGTACTCCCTCGACGTACCACCTGTACGCCTCGGTCCGTTCCTCCAGGAGAAATCGAATATGAGACTCAAGTGCGCAGGTCCTAGGAATAAGTTTGCAATTGTATATCCTAATTGTATACACTAATTGTCATGAAAACAGTTGCAGTCATTTTTGGGGGGCGCTCAACCGAGCACGACGTATCGATTATAACGGCCTTAGCTAGCATCATTAAACCGCTGGAACTGACGAAGCAATACAAAGTTGAAGCCATCTACATAGCCAAGGATGGCGCCTGGTACTGGGACGAGAAACTTAAAGATATTTCTCTCTATAGTTCAGGTCAGATTCAGGACTTCTTACACCGCACCCAACCGACCAGTGTGCAATTTGATGGCGGCATGACGCTGGTTAAAGCCAGTGGCATTGCTGGCCGCAAAACGTCCCGTAAAATTGATATAGTTTTTCCGGCTATGCACGGTACCTACGGTGAAGACGGCAGTTTAATGGGACTACTACGTATGGCCAATGTTCCGTTTGTGGGTTGCGATATGGCCTCTAGCGCGCTGGCCATGGACAAAGTACTGGCCAAGCAAATAGCCGAGAGTAACAATATTGCAGTTACTAAATATGACTATCTTTATAGTGATGCCTTTGCCCAACGCGGCTCGCAAATTATGCAGGAGATTGAAGCATCGCTAGCATATCCACTATTCGTAAAGCCGGCTCATCTTGGTTCTAGCATTGGCATTGCAAGAGTAACAAGCAGCCAAGAATTACAAAATGCTATTGAAGTGGCATGTCACTATGATGACAAGGTTCTAGTGGAGGAGGAAGTTCCAAATCTGATTGAATTAACACTGCCAGTTCTTGGCAATGAGCAGCCCAAACCGGCTTTATTAGAGCGGCCAATGACCAAACCGGAAGATTTCTTCGACTTTGACACTAAATACATGCAGGGCGGCAAAAAAGGTGGGCAAAAGGGCGGTACTAAAGGCGCCCAAGGCTACAGTGAACTACCAGCCAAACTATCTGACGAACTTTATGAAAAAGCTGAAAAAACTGGTTTGGCTGTATATAGATCTTTGGAATGCAGTGGTACGGCTAGGGTTGATATGCTGATTGATAGCAAAACAGAGACAGTATATTTTAATGAAGTTAATCCACTGCCTGGTGGTTTGTACGAACATAACTGGCGGGCCGCAGGCGTTTCCAGCATTGAGCTGGTTCAAACTCTTGTGCGCTTGGCCGAAGAACGTTTTGCCAAACAGCAACAGAAAAATACTACCTTTTCAACTAACTATCTCCAACAGTTCTAATGAAAGATTTTAATTACCAAAACTCCACAGTTTATTTTCGTGATGGTTTTATGCCGATTGATGAGGCCCAAGTTAGTATTACGGCTGCACCCATACTATATGGCTTGGGTATTTATACGGTTTTAAGCGCTATAAGGAATGAGCAAGACAAGAAAATGTATGCCTTTAGACTAAAAGAGCATTACGACCGACTTATTAATTCTGCAAAAATTATGGATTTCCAGCAGTTTATTGATGAATGGCCCTATGAACGCTTTGTGCAAATGGTCAAAGATCTTATCGCTAAAAATGAACCAAAACAAGACGTTTTGGTGAGAGTGGTGATTTTTATTGATGAACAGTTGAGTGGTACCAAAATGCACGGGTTGAAAAATTCTCTGGCCGCTTTTGTTTATGCTTTTCATGATCTGTATGAGAGCCAAGAAATTTCTTTAGGTGTTTCAAGCTGGCAGCGAACCCCGGACAACGCCATTCCATCAAGAGCCAAAGTAACCGGAAGTTACGTTAACGCCAGTCTTATGAAAAACGAAGCCCTTATTAAGGGTTATGATGATGCTGTTGCGTTGGATGGCCATGGCCATGTAACTGAGAGCACGGTAGCTAATATATTTGTGGTCCGTGATGGTGTTTTGATAAGTCCTGACGGAGCGACTGATTTATTAGAGGGTATTACGCGCAGCACAGTTTTTACTATGGCGGATGAGCTCGGCATTCCGCATACTAAGCGTTCACTTGATCGTAGTGAACTATATTTGGCGGATGAGGTTTTTCTGTGTGGCAGCTCGGCCAGAATCACAGCCGTTACTTCAATTGATAAGCGACCGATTAAAGATGGTAAAACCGGCCCGCTGACCGCCAAACTTATCAAGGAGTATGAGTCCGCACATCGCGGCGACGGCGGTAAATATGCAGACTGGCGCACAGCCATATAAAAGTTATGAAATTACTTGTAGCCAAAGAAGTAACCAAGGGGTAAACTAGTCTTATTAATGCAGCTTCTGCAAAGTGTCCGGCAAAGGGTGGTGTTTACAAGACTATTACTGTCTTTGTTAATCTTGGTTAGTATTGTTGCAATAACTAGGAGTCAGACGTCTCCGCAGGCGACCACTTCACCTTTTATAAATTCAAACTTCCCAGTTTCAGCCGTGGCTGACATAGCAGAAATTATTCCAATTGATCGGCCATCAACGGACTGCAATATTGATGATTGCTCTGTTGCAGTTTTAGATAATGTACCAGTACCTACGCAAGAGCCTACCAATCAGGCGGTTAGTAGCGAACCAGCCGAAGTCGAATCAACAGCAGCAGAACCGGCAGTCCAAAAACCGGTTAATTGTTTAGTCGATGCTTGCTTGGCATTAACTTTTGACGATGGTCCCGACCCGGTAACTACACCGCAACTCTTAGATGCACTTGAAAGCGAAGACGCCAAAGCCACCTTTTTTGTGCTTGGTAAGCGTATAGGCGGGCAAGAAGTCTTACTGCAGAGAATGTATGGTGATGGCGATGAAATTGGTAACCACAGTTGGAGTCATAGCGATTTTGCCAAGCTTACCCGCGAACAAATGCTGAATGAAATAAATAACACCCAGCGGGCTATGGAATTAGCTGGTGTGCCACCGGCTCATTTTTTCCGTCCACCCTATGGGACGCGCACCCAGTTGATGCGCGATACGATAACACTACCAATGGCGCTATGGAATGTAGATCCACATGACTGGGACGAAACTGACCCCGCCAAATTACTGACAGCATTAGAAGCCCAAGCCAGAGACGGCGCAATTATGGTGCTGCACGATGGCCATCCAGCCACTGCGGCTGTACTGCAAAA
>CAZSHK010000045.1:0-5717 GCA_964606965.1 uncultured Candidatus Saccharibacteria bacterium | reverse complement strand
CGCTGCTACCACCACTGGCAGTGCGAGAAAGGGTGAAAAAGTGAGTGTGGGTCAGGTTAGCCATCATGCGCTTCGTTATTGCTAAAGAACAACGCCGCCAAGAACTGAGCAAGCAACAACCAAAAGCTAAAGCATAGAACCAGTGTTGAGAAAATTACTATAAAGTCATACCCATTACTGCTGTGGTGTCGGTTCTAAAACAGAAAATTACAGAGACGCCGGACACGTAGACAGTTATTTAATCTTTATTGTATTACGCAACTTTAGAACGCAAAACGGTTATACTATAAGGTGTAATACGAGCTTTTTGAGGGTGCTTAGTATGAGGGAAAGTGAACAAGCGATATACGACCAGATTGAGCGGGAGTTAGGACGACCCGTAGCGGCCGCATTGACCATTGATGATGCGGCCACGACAGTGCTGACGCGGTACCGCGTTGTTCGGTTTAGGGACAACGCCATGGTTAAGGCGCGAAATCCTTATGAGCATTTTGTGCCTATGGACAAGGAGATGTTTGAGCGCGTTGCTTACCCACTGGTTGGCGGTATACCTAAACGCCGCATGAATGATGTTTTTGCGCATATATGTGGCACTGCCGACAGTCTGACACCCTATGACCGCTATATTCTGTTCGGTGCTGGCACTAGCCGCCAAACCGTATGGGATATGGAGCAGCTAGTAGTGCGGACAGATATTTTACCTGACGACTGTGTATGGCGTTCGCCGTACACGCCACTGTCTAGTATTAGACCGATTAAGCTCATTATGGATTTTGCCGGTGGTGACATGCGGCTGTACTCGGACATCATGCAATCACTAGCGCCGCTCATAATGGCTATAAAGCCTGTCGGCGTAATCTGGTGGATTGGTGACAATATGGACGGCAAAAATGTACTGATAGACGCGCTCAATAAGATTTTTCCCGACCAACTCTCCAATTTAACCGTTAAGCAGTTAAATGGCGGCCGCTGTAACACCCCGCTTCTGAACGGTGTACTTGGCAACGTGGCAGAAGATAGAGGCGGCCAGATTACTAATACCGAGATTTATAAAAGTATCGGCGCTCACGAAGATTTTAGTATGCACCGGTATCATAGCCAAAACGGTATTACGGTTCGGGGCAACGTTCATCATATCTTTTCGGCCGCCCGTGCCCCGACGTTTTATACCAGGAACTTGAGCATAGACCGGCGCACTCATGCTGTGCCATTTAACCGGTTCGATAAAAGCCAGGCTGCACTACCTAGCAACTTTTATGGTCAGCTGCTTGCCGAAATGTGCAAGTACGCGACCTTAATCAAGCAGCAAGGCTACCGCTATGATTGGTCTGGTGTGACTGCCGCGCCAAAATTGATACCTGCTTAAGCTTGCTCCTGGCTCCGCCATACTAGAGAATATAAGCAGTTATGAATATGGAGATAAAATTACCCTTGAGGTCTAAGCATGACGCTCAAATGTACCATGCGCTTAGGCTATTCCCTGAAGAACTGGAAGAAAAATTCCTCGGCGTAAACGAGTTCAGGAACCACTTTAAGGATTTTCGCGGCAGGCCGGTTCAAGACATAGTAGAGGCACTTCACCACTATAGCCATAGTGGGCATTTCAAGTATGAAATTATGCTTACGGCTGAATACCTAAAGCACGGTAAGGCTCTTGCTCAAATTACGGCTGCTCTTAGCGAATTGCAGTCCGAGCCCAAGTCACCGCCCGATGCGCATAACGGGCTAAGCGAGCCAGTTTATGCCAAAGTTTTGGCTGAGCAACCGCTCACCGTGGCAGAGGCTAGAAGCTTACCAGATGAGGCAAGGCTTTACCTGATGTTTATGTTGTCGGATATAGCCAGAGAGCAAATTCGCGAACAGCTGGCTATATACAAAGACGATACGCTTATCCACCCGTCACGGTTAGTGAAAAGCACCCGAAGCGAAACCCGCGCCGTTAAGTTACCCCCGCCCAATTTAAGCAACCTGAGCCTAAAGCCAGAAAGCTATGACAAGTATGCTGGGGTTTTACATCTGATGCCGTACCACGACAGGGCTATTGCGGGTAAGGCTGGTGTTAAACGCCCGAACGGCAAGAAATACGACCAATGCTGGATTATGGAGTGTGTCTTCAAATCCGACAAGTCCCTCAAGCATGGCGTTGAAATCAGTTCAATTTTAGGTATTAGTAAAAGCATTGTTGACAAAACTACTACGAAGAAAATTGAGAATGCCAAGACTGCAATTAACGATAAAGTCGCCGATGGTGGCGGTCCCAAAAATCTGATTAAAATACAAAAAGGTAAAGTCTTTCTGAATAATTCGTATATGTAAAACACACTGAAAATCTTTTTCAGACAAGCGTTGTGTACATCATAAGCCCGCAAAAGTAAGCGGGTATTTTTATATCCGAGAAAAATGGGGATTACACAATGAGGACGACAGTAAAGGTAAGCGACCTCGGTTTAGCAGCGGCACTTGTAAGCCGGAGTGTTGAAATATCCAACACCGTGAAGGACGAGAAAGGCAGAATGTCTTTCATCTTTTGTTTCGACGATGACCTAGAGGCTGATATTGACACCGCAATTGATAATTATTGGAATAACTACCTTGACGTTGATGCACGCCGGTATTTTGAAAATATCAAGATGCTCAAGTCGCGGATTTATAGCGAGCAATAATCATGCGGCTCAGCGAACCTCTTATTGCTAAATTTCAGCAGGCCCATCTTGAAGAATTTGGCTATGCCATCTCTGCCGAGGCCGCTGAAACGGAGCTACTTGGACTGGCTGAGCTAGTAGAGATTACTGGGCATACATACCGCCCGACCGACCAAGGCGTGAAAGATGGAGAAGAAAATGGAATCTAATCAGAACTATGACGAAATGTTTTTAGGTATTGAGAATGATGCAGACGCTTTTGGCGGCCATGCAACACTGAATGGTCAAATCATGTCGGGCATCACGCCAATATGGTACAAGCAGCTTGCAAAAGAGGACATACCACCACCGACTTGGGTGGTAGACAAAATGGTTCCGGCGGAAAGTATAACGATAATTTCAGCCCCACCAGCACAATACAAAACATGGTTAGCACTTGATATTGCCATAAGTGTGGCACTTGGTAATGCCGTATTTGGCCATTTCGAGACGAAACAAACCAATGTTCTTATCGTCGACGAAGAAAGCGGCCGCGGCCGTTTGCGAAAGAGGCTACAAATGTTAGGGGTGACCGAGGAGACACCAATCGCCGTTGCATCATGCGAGAGGTTCAAACTAGACGAGGAGAGCGCTGAGTCAACAACCGAGTTCTGTTTGGCAAATAGTATCGGGTTAGTGGTTTTTGACTCGCTAACACGAATGCATAACGCCGATGAGAACTCAGCAAAAGATATGTCAGTAGTCATGGCTAACTTTAAGAGGCTCACACGATATGGCATCGCGGTCATCGTAATCCACCATAATCGCAAACCTGGACAGTTTGGTAGCGGTGGGGCTAACGAAATGCGTGGCTCAGGTGACATTCTTGCCGCCAGTGACGTACAAATTTCGGTTAAGCGTAAGTCTGGTTCAAGTGTGATTACGGTTAGTCAAAACAAGAATCGCGACGCTCCCGACTTAGCGCCATTTGATTTAGAGGTTGCCAGTGATGAAAATAAGCTGTGGTTTCAATATCTTGGAGCGGCATCAAAACAACCGGATAAAAACCAGACCACTGACACGGCCATATTGTCGCTGCTTGCTGACGGCAAACCACGATTTCAAGCGCAGATTACTGACGAGCTAAAAAGAGTTGATGGCGTTGGTGGCATGAAGATGGTTTCTGAGCGTCTTAAAGCACTGTTTGACCTAGGTAGTGTAGCCCGCAATGTCGGAGAAAACGGCAAGCATGTGTATGAACTAATACCGGTGCAGGCCAATGAGTAGCTTAGCTTCGCAGTTTGGCAGTTACTATATGTGTTTGAGAAACTGCAAAACTGATTTTAAGCAGATAAATCGTAGTATAATAGTCGTGTTGACATGTTCAGAAAACACGCAGAAAGTGTTTTTATTTCCGACCGCAAGGGCGGCTTGGTATCGGAAAGGTGCTTTCTGCATCTGGACGTGTCAACAACCGAGCCGTCCTTTTAGTTTGGAGATAGAACCATGAGTGAAATTAAATACATCTTATACGCTCGCAAGTCTACCGAGGACAAAGGCAAGCAAGTCCAGTCCATTGAAGACCAGATTAAGCTGATGTCTGAGTATGCCGAAAAACATGGGCTTAAAGTGGTCAAGAAATTGAAAGAGGAGCTGTCTGCGAAAGCTCCGCACCACCGCCCAGAATTTACCCGAATGTTGGCCATGATTGAAGCCGGTGAAGCTAATGGTATTTTGTGCTGGCAGTTAAATCGTCTGTCTCGCAACCCCACAGAGAGCGGCACACTACAGCAGCTGCTGCAAGATGGGAAGTTGCACTGTATCCAAACTAGCGACCGTTCTTACATGCCTGGAGATAACGTAATAGTATTCAGCGTTGACGCCGGAATGTCCAACCAGTTTATCCTTGAGTTAATGAAAAACGTGCGGCGTGGCATGAATTCCAAGGCTCAGCGAGGTTGGTGGCCAGGCAGGCCGCCAATCGGCTACAAGAACTACACCGATGAAGTAACAAAGTTTAAGTCCATAATTATTGACCCTGACCGCTTTGATACGGTTCGCCGTATGTGGGATATGATGCTGACTGGCACTTATACCGTTAAGGCGCTTAGCGACATAGCCGAAAAGGAATGGGGCTTACGAACCATGCAGCGTGCAAATAGCGGCAATAAGCCACTAACTTACAGCGGTGTCTACGATATGTTCCACAACCCCTTTTATAAAGGTGTCATACGCTACAACGGCGAAGAAAATCCTGGGCTGCATAAATCAATGGTCACTGAAGAAGAATTTGAGCGCGTTCAAAGCCTCATACACACCAAGCTACCTGAACGACCAAAGAATAAAGAGTACATATTTGCCTTCCGTGGCATGTTGCAGTGTGGTGAATGTGGTTGTTCGATAACTCCGCAGCACAATTTGAAAACTCAGAAAAACGGCGTTGTCCGTGAGTACGACTATTATCGTTGCACGCTACGCCGCCGTGACTACCAGTGTGGCCAGAAAAAGTACAATACGGAAGATGACCTCAATGTACAGATTAAGCATGAGCTAAAGACGCGCACAATTATGCCGCGCTTCTACGAACTGGCAGTCATGGCGCTGCAAGAACTGAACGAGGATAAGATTACTACACAGATTAAAGTGAGCGAAACCCAGAACAAAGCCGTTACTGCCAAGGAAAACGAAATCCGTGAGCTTGGCCGCATGCGCTACCGTGGTGAGTGCCCTGATGATGAGTTTTACGCCTCAGAGAAGGCCAAGCTTGAGCAGGAGCTGAAAGACCTCAAGAAAGCCCGCGATAAGGCTGAGAAGCGAGCCAAGGACTGGCGAACTATAGCTGATGAGACGTTTAGCTTTGCCCGCTATGCTGAAGAAGACTTTAATAGTGATAGTCTTGAGAATAAACGTACCGTTTTGGCTAAGCTTGGCCAAAAGCTAACACTTTTGGACGGCAAGCTCCAATTTACGCCAAATAAGTACATGGTTCCAGTGCAAAATAACTATCCTGCCCTCGTTGCCCGTTTGGAGAGCGTTAGAGACGCTCCACAACAGATACGAGAACAGGTAGAAACAGAAGTAAAATCGGTTTGGTAC
>CAZSHK010000044.1:0-5960 GCA_964606965.1 uncultured Candidatus Saccharibacteria bacterium | reverse complement strand
AGGGACGGTGAATTATGGCAAAGACTGTAACGGCTGGAACTAACACTAAATTATCCTTGCTGTTAGCCATGGCCATGTTTGTGCTGGTGGTTGATACATCTCTTATGAACGTATCCATATCGGCAGTCGTGGAGTCACTTAATACAACCGTTAGTGGCGTACAGTCAGCCATTGCCCTCGAAGCCCTTATTTCAGCAGCTTTTATTCTGATAAATAGCAAAGTAGGTGATCTAATTGGCCGCAAACGCGCCTACATACTTGGTTTACTGGCTTACGGCGCCGGTGCTTTGGCGATGACATTGGCTCATAGCTTGAACACCATTATTGTCTTCTGGGCAATTATTGGTGGTCTTGGTGCGTCATTGCTGCTACCGGCCATGCAGTCACTTATTCATGGCAACTTTGAGGGCGCTGCCCAAAAGAAAACCTACGCTCTGGTTGGGGCTGCCGCTGCCATAGCCGCTGCGGTTGGCCCATTAATTGGTGGCTTTATTACGACTTACTTGTCATACCGATTCGCCTTTTTCCTGGAGTTCTTGGTCATCCTGGTTGTTTTGCTGGGCAGTAAGTTGATTAAAGATGTTAAATACACCGGCTCACGCAAAATTGATTTTGTTGGTGCAGCACTTTCTGTGGTTGGTATGGGCGGCGTGGTGCTAGGCATTTTGGCCTGGCAAGAAGGCGGTGAACGCGTTGGCTTTTACATAATCCTCGGTGTTGTTATGCTCATGTTGCTGGCTAGATGGCTAATAAAGCGCGACAATGCCGGTGAGAACCGGCTTATTGATCCCAAGCTCTTTAAGTTCCCAAACTTCCGCCTGGGTGTTTCGGGACAAATGCTGCAAAACATTGTTCTGGGTGGTGCCATGATTGCGCTACCGATCTTTCTACAGATATCACTTGAGTACAACGCCATGAAAACTGGCCTGACCATTGCGCCACTGTCACTATCGATGTTTGTGGTAGCCCTCTATGCCGCCAAGAAGTTGACACATTTGCGAACAAGTAAAATTATTCAGTATGGCTTTGGCCTTACGACGATCGGTCTGCTGGTTTTACTACCAGTCATTCCTAGAGCCGAGTCAGGTTGGCTACTGTTTGTGCCCTTGTTATTGGTCGGATCTGGCCTAGGACTGTTGGTCTCACAATTGAACAACTACACACTAGCACCAATTGACGAACAGCGGGTAAGTGAGGCAGCTGGCGTTAATTCAGCAGCTGGTTCGTTTGGTTTATCATTTGGCCTAGCCATGGCTGGTGGCATATTGCTAGCGGCTTTGTCATTCAGTTTTACCAATCTGACAAATAAGAGCACGGTTATACCGGCCACTCAAAAACAGCAGATAGCAACTCATTTGGAAACCAGCGCTGAAGTGACCAGTAACAGCCAACTGCAAACAGCCATTTCTGACCAGCCTGATGAAGTCCAGCAAGAAGTGCTAGCTATTAATAAAACGGCCACTCACCGGGCTTTACAAGTTGCCCTGCTGGTACCTTTTATAGCAGCAGCCATTGGCACCATGTGCGCCTTTAGAATGGAAAAACTGCCTGATCTAAAACCATCCAAAGCCGCCGAAGCGGCCATGATTGGATAAAATTATTGGCTGTGCTGAGCGCGAGCTATCGGCATATACACCTCAAAAGTACTCAGGATAAGAATCATAATAACCGGTCCGATAACAATGCCTAAGAATCCAAACCGGGCAATCCCGCCGAACACCGACAATAGCATTAAGGCCGAGTTAATGCGGACCGAGGCAGGTACTAGGTGAGGCCGCAGAAGGTTATCTATGTTGGTGATAACAAGGAAGTGTCCTAGCAACACAAATACACCCTGCGCAACGTGACCCGTTAGTATCAGGATAACGCCAATTGGAATCGCTACCACACCGCCACCTAGCGGAATGATAGACAATCCAGTAAATAAAAGCGCTAAGAAGAAGGTGTAGTTATGAATACCGGCAATGTACAAGATGGCGGCTTCGGCAAAACCCTGACAAACCGCAATTATAAGTTGTCCACCAACTGCTCCGCGGACCATAGCAGCTGTACGCTTCATGTAGAGAGTAGAAATATCTTCGCCCAGGGGATTCAGCGTACGGAAAGTCTTTTGCAAACCGGCAGAATGCGTCAGCATAGCCGTGAACAAGTAAATAAACAAAATAAAACGTGTAATAAAACTAGATATGCCGCTAAAGCTGGCTGTTAGTATATCTAGAAAGAAATTAACTAAAGAATTTATGAACTTAGCAGAAAATTCGTGCAGCTGGGCGCTAGTTATCTGGTAATTACCATGTGTTAGGGTGCTCAAGAATCTATTAATGGTTTCGAGCAATTGGTTGCTGGCGGCACTAAGCGTCGTGCCCGATGCCTGGACATTACTAATTATTTCTTTGGCTTGGCTAACCGTAATAGTAATAATAAGCACAAAGGGAATTATGATAATTAGCAGCAGTAGAACGAATGTGATGGCTGCGGCCGTGCCTTGCTTGTGAATACGCTCGCTGAGCCGTATATAGAATGGGTACAAGATAATAGCCGACAGAGCTGCCAGCACAATAACCGGGAAAAACGTACCCACTAAAAAGATACCGGCTAATGTAGCCAGAATGACAACTACGGGCAGTACGCGACGTTGCATATCGTTTAACGTCGGTCCGGTTGGTGCTAATCCCTTACCGGACTGACGCTTAAACTTGGAACGTACTGACCCAATCCAGGCACGTGTTTTACTTGCCCAGCTTTTCTGCGAATCTTTACTCACTCTAACTCAGTCGATTTCTAATTCTGCGCCATGAACTGTTAATCCATAGATTACTAGTACATCGACTACCATCATGGTGATAGACCAGATGGGGTAAACGCTAACAAATGAGAACTGAGCAATGAAATTCAAAGTTGCTAGCACCAAAGCCACTACGCGGGCCCACTTACGACCGCTAAACAGACTGGTACCAGCCATTAGAACAACTACTCCAAACAACAAATGTATCCAACCCCATTGCGTGAAATCAAGGGTTAGCAATCTGCCTTCCTGTGCAACATAGAACTTATCATTTAACAGGGCTGTGAGGCCCATGATAATTTGAAAAGCTCCCATTAGAAGCATCATGAAACCAGCAAAGTACGCCCATCCAACCCAGCCAGTTACTTCTCTATTACCATTATTAACAGCCATTCTTTTCTCCTTTATTTACTCTACTTCTACGCCTGCTTGGACAATGAGAGCGTGCAAGATGAAACCATCAATGATCAATGCAATGATTGACCACAGTGGATAGGCATCAATGAACGCGACATTTCCAATCATAGCCAATATAGTTGCGCCCACACCTACTACGCGCGCCCAGGTTGAGCCAGCCCAAATACCAATCCCGGCTAACATTAGAACAATGCCGAGTAGTAAATGTATCCAGCCCCAGGTTGTGTAGTTAAGGGCAACTAATGCTGATTCTGAAACCACATAGTAACTGTGGTGAAGAATTCCCACTAGACCAGCGATAATCTGAATGCCGCCGGCCGCTAAGAGCAAGGCACCGGCAAAATATATCCAGCCGACCCATGCACGAGGTTGTTGTGCCATATTCCCCTCCTAAATCTTTCCGAATTAATCGTTATTTACTGTTCTACTTTTTGACTTGCTTCATAGGCACCTCTCCCGGTTTAGTGGCAACCAGCTTACATACCTCGAAAAACAAAATGTAAAATAATCCGGCTCGAATAATGCCTTGCCAATCAATATCGGCTACAAACGCCAGCAAAATCAACCACAGCAGGGCAGCAGCTGCCATAATGTAGGGCAAATAATGGCCAATGACGACCCTAGCGTTAGTACACCATTTCCAGAAAGCCTTTTTCTTTAAGCGCGCTGTGTATTTGTCTATGCTGCTACGCCTTAGACGAGGTTGCGATAAGTAAGCTCCTATAGCAAGCATTACCGACACCAGCGCAACAACTGAGGCAGTTTGTTTAAAACTAGCTAACAGAGTGTCGTAAACCACGCCAACGGCAGGTTTATAAGCAGAATTTCCAATCTGGTTTAAGATAGCTGGACGGAGCGCCTTAGCACTTATGAGTTGGACCAGACAAATAACTACGACGCTCAGGCAGATAGTTATGAATAAACGCCGGCGGTGACGGCTCATCACAAGAGCGCCCAATAAACTCACTAGCGCAAATAGTCCCAGAGTTCCATTTAAGAAATCAACCGCTCTTATATATGATTTCAGCCGCTGTAACGAAGCCTTCAAATTTACACCAATGTTGATGTCCGGATCGGGCTTTGAGCTAGTGGTTAAGTCAGATGTTTTGCCACTGGCATCAAGTAAGGCTTCTACTTTGGTTTTAAATGAGGCTAGATCAATATTAAATCGGGCAGGCGCTGGGGTAGCTGGTTCATCACTACGGGCGCGTTCTAATATCTTCTGACTGGCCAGTCGGTTGGCGTTTTGCCACAGCGAAGCAAATTCATCGCCCTGGATAAAGGTCTTAGTACGAGTTTTGAGTCGGTTCTCTAATTGATCGGTTAGGGTTGGTGCCAAAAAAGCTGCCCGGTCCGGAAGTGCTTGGTTAATTTTAGCCTCTAAGTTAATTGAATTTGAAACACTTGTAACGGCATAGTCGCTCAGTGCAGTGGCCACTTCTTCGTCCTGTGGCACAGGGCTAACCACGGCGACCCAGTTATCGGTGGTCAGAATTTGGCGTTCGGTCCAATGAACCAGCATAAAACCGGTCAATGAAAGCAACCCAACTATAGTTAGGAGACACGCCCCTAGAGAGAACCATCTAAAATGGAAAGTGCGCTTCGACTTGGTTTTGTGCGTGACCACCTTAGCCGAGCTCCCCTTAATCTCTTATAGTCATACCACTTATTTGTGAATTTTAAAAGCCTAATGTCAGGTTTTTGCACAAAAAAACAGGACCTGACCCTGTAATAAAGAAATCAGATGGTTACGGTTCGACTAGAAACGGACTCGGCGCATCAGCCGATCAACCATGTCGTGGTCACGTTCTTCGAATGGCAAATAACTAGAAAGCGCGTCCATTATCTTCTTTTCATCGTCTGGTGCATAGTAAATAGTAAGACTAGGCATAAATCGTTTTAGGGGCATTAGCCAGATGCCACTAATACCACCCTCATCCAAAACTGAAAAAGACTTGAAGTCAGAATACGAATAAAATTTTTCACTAATGTGTATACCGCCATCATCTAAGCTGTAGGTAAGCACGCGCGGCTTACGGGCTGCAAAAAATCCAAAAACGGCCGCAAAAATAGCAACCACAACCACCGATATAACATCGCGTGTCAGCAAATATATAAAAGCAGCTAGTAATATGGCAGCGCCGGCCAATATTAGATACCAACTGGCTGCCTTTTCGTGGGCGATAAATTCTGACGCTGTCCAGCTAACGGCTTCATGTGTGGCCGGTACTTGAGTAGTTTGTGTCGAAGACTCTGATTTAAATTGCCATGGTGAATCAGGAGGTGGACTGACCTCTGGCTGATCCTGAGCTGGCTCTTCAGCCTGTTTAACGTTCTGTTTGTCCCCATCTTGCATATCTAGTAGTAGACTTTCTGGCGGTTTGAGTCCTGCCTTTTTGCGAACATATCTCTCAACATATTATGTAAAGCACGCTTGCCAGCACTAGTTTTTAAGTAACCTTCGCGGCGACGGGCGTCGCTTTCTTCAGTATGTGCCTCATAGTATAGCAACTCCCAAGGACGATAGGGTTTGGTGGCAGGATTCAAACCGTTATTGTGTTTTGCAACCCGTTCCTTTAAATCATGCGTAAATCCAATATAGAAACTACCATTTCTAGCCGAGCGTAGTAAATATACGTACCAAAACACTCCAGAAAGCTCACTACTAGACATAAGCTTATTGTAACAAGAAATTGCTGAACTGTGGCGGAAGGGGTGGGATTCGAACCCACGGACCCTTGCGGGTCTCCGGTTTTCA
>CAZSHK010000043.1:0-6076 GCA_964606965.1 uncultured Candidatus Saccharibacteria bacterium | reverse complement strand
TTCACCATACCACCCAGGGTTGACAGTAGACCGGTGGTAAATTTAAGGGTAGCCGGTATAAGGAAGTAGGGGCCAAAATAAAGCGCCATAACTGCAATATTAGATATAGGGTCGTCACCTGCTTGTTTACTTTCAATTGCTGCCAGTAGCCGACCAAGATAGATAAAACCGACAATCATTGGAAATATTAAAAGCGCCCCCTGGAATGTGTCTTTCCAGAGCTTCCAGACCTTTTGGGTGTTAGGTAGAATAAACGCTACAAAAGCAATTGGGGCAGTTATTACACAGAACACAATAATTAGCTCGCGGAAAATTATAATCAAAAAGGCCACAGCCACGGCCAGCAGCACGGTTAAGAGCATGGTTAAGGCACTTACCCATCCCAGTAAACCTAGTGCTGCCCCTCCGGCAATAACACCAACGGAAGTTAAACCGCTGGTAGCGGCATTCAGATTTAGCTCAATGCCGGGGGGACTTACAGATTGCAGCACTTGACGCACTCCGGTAGCAAGATCATTTGATAATTGCACAAAGAATCTTCCCAGTTCCCAGGAAAGTGTAATTAGGATTGCGGCGGCAATCAGGCGCGGTAGCACTTTCTTGACGGTGTAGGCATCTATTGCAGTGGAACCTATAGCTTGAGCAAACACCATTATGAGCGCCACCAACACCAGTAGACCTAAGGATATATAGCGAAAAGTCGACCAGAGCTCCTTATTAGCTGTGCTTGCAGTAGAAGCTGTACTATTGAAGTTGCACTGTACACCTTGTGGAACAGTTGGTGGGGGTGAGTTGCCAGTACCGTTGTCGAACAACTGATTAACAGGGAGTTGGAGGTGGCAAATAATAGCATCGTTTAAAGATTTAGATGCCGTGTGCAAGCCCTCGATAATACTACATATAAACCAGCCGAGTACTGGAATTTCACTATGGCAGGCAAAGTCCGGGTCGTTGCCGCTCAACCCGGAAGCCGCCGGCGCGGTCGGCTGACAGTTTGAGCCCTCTGCTTTACAGTCCTTATTGCCAATCCGGACTGTTTTAGCTGCGTAGTTGCCATTAGATGCGCTTAGCGGCGTACAATTATTGCCATTACTGTTGTTGCCCCGGTACAGGAACGTGTCTAACCAGTCTTGATCATCATGTACTTGTAAGAAGCTGAAACATTTGGAGTTTGGTTCCGCTAAATCACCTTTGTACTGATTATTGCCATTAGGGTCCTTGGTAAAAGTACTGTACTGCAAGGCTTGGGGTGAAATTCCATTGTTGTCGGCAATGTTTTTCATGATGGGTAATTTACCGGTCGGCTCAATCGATGTACTGTTTACCCAGTTGAACCAGATATCCCGATTATCTGCATTGTGCCCGTTCAGACCTTTGATTCTAAGAATGTCACAGCTGTTTGGCTTAAGCGGATCATCAAATACTTGTTTCCAAGTCAGCTGATTGGTTGAGGGAAAGACAGTACGACCAGATTCTGGCCCAGCTGGCACGGAGATGAAACCGTCACATACTTCTCCTGGTAGCCCGCCGCTTAAGGTATAAATCATGTTCATTTGAGCGCCGTTAACACCGATAGTCACCTCAGGATCACCACTTTGACCTATTGGCAAAAGACCAGCGAACTTATAGTCGCCTTTAAGCCCGTCAATAATTCCTTGGGTAATAGTAATTTTGCCACTAAGTACCTTATCGCCTGCCTTATAGTCTGGGACGGCATGAATTGTGCTGATATTAGTCCAGAAAAGACCCGTATCGGCCGCCAAAGCGGTTTGAGGGATCAGAGGCAGCAGCAACGAAAAAACCACCAAGAGCACTGTAAATAGTGCGAAAACAGGCTTTCGGAATATTTGTTTTAAGTGCATGTTCGGCATCAGTATATCACCACCGTTGCGTTTGCGCAGGGCGCCATTATCATAATAATAGTGCAGCTAACAATGTGTGCCCACTTAACTCTTGTAAGTATAACATCACATCTATGTATATAGTCCTAATTTGCAACAACTTGCGGCTTTTATAAAACAGAGGTATAGTTGAGAAAATGTTCCGCCAAAAAAACAAATATATCTTATCTGGGATACTGGCCATTCTTTTGTCTATTTCAAGCGTATCTGTTGCGTCGGCAGTCTTTCAGCCCCTTCCGGTAACTCCTTCGCAACCAACTAATAATTCAGTTTCTGGTGGCAACCTCGGTAATACTGACCCCAATGCTACGCAGCCTAGCCCGACTGGTTCAGTTTCTGGTGGTGATCTCGAGGGTGGTTCAGATCCTACTGCTACAAAAGATCCAAAAGGCAGCACAAATATAATAGTAACTAATTATATTGACCCAGCCATTAAGTTTTTGAGCATTGGTTTTGGACTAATTGTAGTCATTATGATAATGATAGGCGGAGTTCAATACACTACGGCTGGTTCTAACCCGCAAGCTATAGCAGCCGCTCGCAAACGCATAGGAAATGCTCTCTTTGCCCTTATCTTGTTTACGTTTATGTTTGCCCTCCTACAATGGCTTATACCAGGAGGAATATTTTGATCCCTCTACTTTTTGCGGCCTTCGGTAATATACCGGTATTGACACAGGATCCTTGCCGAGTGAATAGCTTCTTTGGGCTTAAGCCCTGGTACGCCTATCTTCAACTTAATCCAAAAGACTGTACGGTGAGCTTAGATCTAACTGACCCACAGAAGTGGAACCAGCTCTGGCTAATTGGTTTAGTTATCTTTGAAGATATACTGCGTATTGCCGCAGTCGTGGCTGTTGGCTTTATTGTCTACGGCGGTATTCGCTTCATTACTAGTCAAGGTGAACCACAAAATAACAAAGAAGCTCGCGACACTATAGTAAATGCCCTAATTGGACTTGTTATTACTATTGCTGCCGCCTCGCTGGTATCGTTTGTGGGCGGCCGGATAAGGAGCTTTTAGTTAATGAGTTTTCTATTTGCCATAGCCAATCCGTTCCCGGTTGTGCCAGCTGATTCTGGTGCGCTTCAAAACATATTAAGCATCGTTTTAGCTGTGGTGGCAGCTTTAACTGTCATATTTATTATTATCAACGCTATTCGCTACTCTACCAGCCTGGGTGATCCCAGCGCTAACGCCAAAATTCGGGACAGTATTATCTATGCCTCGATTGGTCTAGCTGTGGTGGTGGCAGCCGAAACCATTGTAACTGTGGTAATAAGAAAATTATGATTAAGCGAGCACGTTTATTATTGGCTTTAGTTTTGGTTTCTTTCTGTTTGAATCCTTTTTTTGCAGGCGCACCGTTAGTGCACGCCGAAGATCCCCTAACTAAAGTTTGCGACCAGCGCGATCCAAACGTAGCTGTTCCACCTAGCTGCCAGAACATCGACAATACTGGCAATCCGCTTTTTGGACCCGGCGGCATCATGACCAAAGCTATTAATATCCTATCGCTAGTAGGCGGTGTAGTGAGTGTTATTGTCATATTAATAGGCGGCGTTAAATTCATTACATCATCTGGTGATCCAAGTGGTATAACTAGTGCCCGCAATACTATTCTTTACGCAATTATCGCATTAGTTATAATGGCTTCCGCTCAAGTAATTGTCAGAGCGCTATTAAGTAAGTTATAGAAGGAAATAATAATGAAAAAAATTATCATATTGATTACTTTGCTAGGCCTTAACGTCGCACCTGTGTTTGCTACTCAAGCAGCTAGTGCTGCAACGTTCGACAACGCCAAAGAGCAAGCTTGCCAGGGGCTGGCTGTCAGCGATAACCCAACCCAGAACGAATGCGACGCGAACGCGGACGGCAAAGCCAACACTTTATTGCAAACAGCCATTAACTTATTTTCTATTGCTATCGGTGTAATTGCAGTCATAATGATTATGGTTGGGGGCCTGAAGTACATAACTTCTAGCGGCGACAGCAATACACTAAATAGTGCTAAAAACACTATTCTCTATGCTTTAGTCGGTGTTGTGGTAGCTGTTCTGGCTCAGGTTATTGTGCGCTTTGTGCTTAAAAAGTTATGAGCCTTAGTTCACCTTGAAATAGTAAAAGAGTTTATGGTATAAAAAGACAGAATCAAACAGAATCAATAAGAAAGGTAAATCTATGTTAAAAACACTAAAACGGTTAATTGTCAGCGCATCTCTGCTCAGCTTCTTGCTGGTACCGGCATCTGCTGCAGCTTTTACAGTTACTCCACCAGCTGCTGACTGTAGTGCCTCGTCTGTAAACATTGAAGGTTGTGTCGGTGCCGGTGCGTGTCTGAACACCACTGAGGCTGATTGTGACGCCACTGCTGGTGATGCTAATACTAAGGTAAACAACATCATCACCACGGTCATTAATATTTTCTCACTGGTGGTTGGTATAGTTTCGGTAATAATGATCATCGTGGGTGGTCTTAAGTACATCACCTCATCCGGTGAATCTAGTAACGTGTCAGGAGCAAAAAACACCATTCTCTATGCCATCATTGGTCTGGTCGTGGTAGTCCTGGCGCAAGTAATCGTGCGCTTCGTATTAGGAAAAGTAAACGCCGCTTAGTCGAAAAATACATATAAAAAAGCCCCTTAGACGGGGCTTTTTTAATTTAAGACTTACCTTTATAGAACTTGAATTTTCTTGACTGTGTCCTGCTTGAGTTTAGTGAAGCTGATGGTTAGAACACCATCTTTTAATACCGCTTCGACCTCATCTTCCTTAACAGGGACTGGTAAAGCAATGCTTCGTGAAAACTCGCCCCAGTAACATTCCTGGACAAAGTAATTCTCTACATCGTCTTCATTGCCAGCTGATAGTGTACCGCGCACACTCAAAGTGTTATCTGCGATGCTGACATCAAGATCACTCTTATTTACGCCAGCCGTGCGGGCTTTAACGACCAGCTTGTCCTTTGTCTCATAAACATCAACAGCTAACTGTCCTGGTACTGCCTCGTCTTCATCCCACTCGTCGGCTGAAGGTGCGGCCGCACTGTCTTCGGTGGCTTGTGGTGCGGCAGTGCCGGCATCATCATCGTCACCCAAAAAAGCGGCGGTCAGTTCGTCCTCCATCAATAAATCTTCGTCTCGATTTCTTCGAGCCATAGTTGTTACCCTCCACAAGTAGTAATCTTTTGACTTTAGGCCAAACTTTTTGTCTTACTAGCCAGTATAGCGTAAGGCACAAACCGCACGCAATGTATTGTGGTAACTATTTACAACATAACGATTACAACACTAGCGCTTCACACCGTCAACCTGCTTCCGGCAAAGCCGGAACAACGCCGGAAGACGTTCATGTTTATCTAATATCAACTTGGTAATATTGAGAAATGCGCTTAATTGAACGGACTTTTAGGGCGCTTGCGCCACATGATTGCCTAAACTGTGGCCAAGAAGGCAGTCTATTATGCAACTGGTGTTCTTTAGACTCCATTGAACCGTTGCCTGCTCAATGTTACCGTTGCCAACGCCTAAGTCAGGACAGTCGCGTTTGCCAACGATGTCGACCACAAACCCGCCTAAATTATGTATGGGTGAGAACAGTCTATGATAACTTGGCCAAGCAATTGGTGTATGAACTGAAATTTAACCGTAAACAAGATGCGGCAACTGTTATTGCGCAGCTATTAAAGGACAGTTTGCCTTATTTGGCACCGGACACGATTATCGTGCACATTCCAACCAGTTCTAGGCACATAAGACAGCGTGGTTATGATCAAGCCAATATTATTGCTAGTCAACTGGCACTGAAATTAAATCGCAAACATCTAACTTTACTTGGCCGCCTCGGCAACGCCAGGCAAGTCGGTAATACGCGCCAAACGCGCTTAACCCAGCTTCGTGGTGCTTTTCGACCTCTGAAAGGTAACCTAATACGAGGAGCTCATATATTGCTAATAGATGATGTACTGACAACCGGCGGTACACTTGAAGCCGCCGCTGCGACACTGAAAAAAGCCGGTGCTAAACAGGTTGATGCAGCCGTTTTTGCGAGAACACAGTGACATTTTGTCGTGATAGCCGTATAATCGCCCCTGTTGCGGAGAGGTACCCAAGCGGCTGAAGGGGACGGTTTGCTAAATCGTTAGGGGGGCCATAAGCCCCCGCGAGGG
>CAZSHK010000042.1:0-6624 GCA_964606965.1 uncultured Candidatus Saccharibacteria bacterium | reverse complement strand
GTGGTCGGTTCTGCCCGAAAGATTATTGTTGACCAAGACAACACAACCATTATTGAAGGCGGCGGTAGTAACTCTGATGTCAAAGCTCGCATTGCCCAAATCACTAGCCAAATAGCGGTTGCCACTAGTGAATACGATAAAGAAAACCTGGAAAAACGTCGCGCAGCCCTGCAAGGAAAAGTGGCCGTCATTAAAGTTGGCGGTGCTACCGAGACAGAAATTGAAGAGAAGAAGTTCCGGGTTGATGATGCCGTTCACGCTGTTAAAGCAGCACTGGAAGAGGGTATTGTACCGGGCGGTGGTGTAACACTCGTAAACCTGGCGGCAGTTATTTCGGTAACTGGTACTGATTCAGCAGCAGCTGGCGCACATCTCTTAGCCATAGCTCTAGAACAGCCTTTCCGCATTCTGCTAGATAACGCTGGACTGAACGCTGACGAGTGGTTACCACAAGTTAAGAGTGGCAAGAATGGGCAAGGTGTTGATGTTAGCAATCCCAGTAAATTAGTTGATCTAAAGGCTAAGGGAATTGTTGACCCAACGCGTGTTACTAAAGAAGCTATTCAGAACGCCGTTTCAGTGGCTGGTACAGCTATGACCATGGGTGCTCTTGTGGCTGATGAACCTGAAAAGAAAGATGCCCCAGCTGCTCCTGATATGGGCGGCATGATGGGAATGTAGCTCGTCCGCCAGTTTGCCAGACGCTTCCGGTTCTTGGGCGTTCATTGCCAAGGGCTACAACGCTCAGGAGGACTCGTCCGCCTGTGGCGAACTCAAACATCTCCTTCGCTATTGTTGTAGCTTTGGCATTCACTCGCCAGGAACCTCCAGATGTCTGGAAACTGGCGGGCTCGCTTAGTTCAAGCGGCTTACTATTATTGCCAAATCGGCTAGTTTGTACTATTATTAGCCAAAGTTTTGGAGAAATTTTATGTGGCCATTTAAGCGTAATAAGAAACAAGAAACCGTTCCAGCTGAGGTTCAAGAGTACTATCAGGCTGAAAAGCGTGAACGCGTAGGCATTGCCTGGGCGCTAGCTTTTATAACATTGGCCGTAACTATAGCTGTGGTATTAGGTCTATTCTTTGGTGGCCGTGCTCTATATCATCATTTTCATAAAGCCAAACCAACTACAACCGAGCAGACCCAGAAGCCCAATGACAGTAATATAGATTCAAAAGATACTTCAAAGAGTAGTTCTGAATCATCTAGCTCAAACTCTAGTAGCTCTAACCAGACTAGCCAGTCAAGTCAGACTAGTTCGTCCTCGAGTCAGTCGAGTAATAATGCTACCCAGCCAAGCACCAGTACCATTACAAACACCGGTCCGGGTGAAACAGCGGCCGCTGGCTTTGCGATAGCATCAGTCCTTGGTTTTGTAGCTTACCAGCTAAACTTACGCCGAAAATTGACCAATAACTCCTAGATACTTCAGATTGAAGCGTCCTGTCAGCTCTGAGGGTGGGTGAAGTAATTGATTTCGTTTATCACGTCTAGTAACGCCTGGGCCTTGGCTTTTTCGTCAGTGATCTGTTGAGCTGCGGCGTAGGCGGTCTCAACCAGGGTTTTATCATCGGCGGCTTGAATCATCATCATGGTGGTTTTAAATTTCTCTTCGGGCGATTGTTCTAAATGGCCTACCAAGGGCTGTAATTGCTGCAGAGCTTGTCGTTTTATATTCAATAAACCGTCATCAGCCGCAGGCGCATAGGTGTCGTCGGCAGTACTAACCGGCGGTGCACTGGGTTGATTGTCATCAGCCGCAGCTGGAGCTGCCGCTGGAGCTGGAGCTGGAGTTGTGGTCATATCGTTAAGTGCATCATCGGGTACCTGTGGTACCAATGGCACACCCTGATTATTTTGATTATCGTTTTCGTCTTTATCGTGTCCAAACATGCCACCCCCTAGCTTACTAGTGATTTCCAATTTACAATGTAAGCGTAGCAAAACTTATTGGCAAACAAAAGCATATTGGAGGTGGTGTGCTAGATGATCAGAACATAATAAAGCAACGAGATCCGCAGGATGCCCTGGGCGTAGCCGCTCGACAATGGGAATTTGTTAAGCATGATTTCCAGGTTGACCTCAAGCCAACTACTGAAATTAAAAATGTCGTGTTAGCTGGTATGGGTGGTTCGGCCTTACCAGGAGTAGTGTTATCATCGTGGCCAGGTTTAAATGTGCCATTTGAAGTTGTTCGTAATTATAATCTGCCAGCGTATGTCGACAAAAGCACGCTTATAATTTCCTCCAGCTACTCCGGTAATACCGAAGAATCGCTAGCAGTTTTAGAAGAAGCCGAACAGCGTGGGGCAGAAATTGTGGTTATTGCCGCTGGTGGTCAGTTGCTGACACATGCTAAAAGTCATGATTACCCAGTATTTGTAATACCAGATGGTATACAGCCGCGGATGACATCTTTTTACTTTATCGCGGCGTTTATGCAAATTCTGGAACCACTTGGTTTAGTTCCAGATGGCAGTACACAGGAGCTTATTAAGACTTCTGATTGGCTGAAAAATGCATGCGCAGCATGGGGTCCAGAACAGCTGGCCAGCCAAAATCTAGCCAAGCGTACAGCCCAAGAATTAATGGGCAAGACTGTAATTGTCTACGCTGGACCCAAACTGTTTCCGGCGGCTAATAAATGGAAGATATGTTTTAATGAAAACGCTAAAAATCTTGCATGGTGCAATCAGTATCCAGAATTTAACCATAATGAATTTATTAGCTGGTCGTCACACCCGGTTCAAAAACCATTTGCTGTTGTCGAAATTCGTTCTAATCTTGAACACGAACGTGTTCAGAAGCGCTTTGTAGTTACTGAACGGTTGCTATCGGGCATGAGACCTAAGCCAGTGGTCATACAACCCGAGGGCGATAGTATTGTGCAGCAACTGCTATGGTCGATGATGCTCGGTGATTTTACAAGTATCTACTTGGCTATATTAAATGGCGTCAATCCAACGCCCGTTGATCTGGTGGAGAAGTTAAAAGCTGCCCTCAATGAGTAAGATTCGCACTTCCGATGATGTTAAGCAACTGGGTACGATTCTATGCATCTGGGCTCATCCAGATGATGAGTCATTTTGCGCTGGTGGGATTTTAGCGTCCGCCGTCGCTAACGGCCAGCGGGTTATTTGTCTGACTTTCACTAAAGGCGGAGCTGGCGTGCAGGATGAGACACGTTGGCCCAAGCGAGAGCTTGGCAAAATTCGTGCTAAAGAATTGGCCGATGGTCTAAAAGTACTTGGTGTTGAAGATTACCACTGTTTGGATTATGCCGATGGCGGCTGCGACGGTGTCTCTAATGAAGAGGGAAGCCAGGCGGTTAAAGCGTTTATCCAGACCCATCAGCCGGACACCATTTTAACGTTCGGGCCAGACGGGCTGACTGGGCACCCTGACCATCAAGCGGTTTCACACTGGGTCAAACAGGCGGTGCAGGGAACAGACATCGCTGTCTACCATTTCGTAGAAGAGACGCAGTCTTATGAGAACTACATGAAACAACTCGACCAGCAGTTTAATTTTTACTTTAATATCGACGAGCCACCACTACGTAACTCTGCCGAGTGCGACATTGCTTTACACCTAACAGATGAGTTGTGCGCCAAAAAATGCAAGGCACTCCAAGCTATGCCATCGCAAACCGAAAAACTCTTTAAAAACTCACCCGATGGATTCATGCAAGCCGCTTTGGCTTGGGAATGCTACATAAAAGCCTAAAAAGCCATAGCTGGACTGAGTTGGTGCACCAGTTCTGTTAAACGGTTTGCCTTACATTGCAAGCGACTGTCGCCTGGATAAAGATTTTTAACACTTGAGGGGCTGTATATAAGCCAGCCGAATAATTCGGCTCGATCTTCCTCAATAGCATAGGTAGCATACTGTGTTATAAAACCAGATTGAGGATGAAAAGTATTGGTAAAGCTGCCATTGTAAGCTGACGCACCACCTGAACCATAACTGAATCCGCTAGGGTTGCAGGCTGACCAATTGCCGTCGGAATAATTGTAGGAACCATGTGTTTTATACTCTAGATAGTGCCAGTATTCATGGCTGACTACCTCTCGGGCGTAGGCACTGCCGGCGTTAGCCAGAGCGATGGAGTCATACAGCATGGCAGAAATGCTAGGTGCCGGGGCTGCCGTACGGGCCTGCGAAGAAACCCGGAGACTCTTAACTAGGCCAATGGTTTGTACGCCTGAATTTTTAACTAAATCTTTAGGGTACTTTGCAAACTCCTCGGTTAGATAAGCAGCAAATTGTTGCAACCCGGCGAGGTCGCTACTTGCCAGGACACTCCAACTGGAATAGGTAGATGGATTCTGAGGAGGTTGCAGACTAGCAACTACGCCATACGGCTGCAGCTTTTGATTAATGCCGGCAGTTACACTTTCAAGTGTTGGTGCTGTTGGCTTAGGCTTAGGAGCCGTGGGCGATGGTGAGCTTGGTGTCGTTTCAGATGGCGTCGTCTGCCAAGCCACATGACGGAGAGGTTTGGTAACGTCTTTTAAGGCGGGAAACTGAACTGGACTAGGACTATCATGATGTAAAAGTACGGCTGCGGGCAAGCCAACGACGGCTAGGCAACAAGTAACTACCAGAAAAACAATAAACTGTTTTGGATAGCGGTGCTTTACAGTTTTTAGTACTGTTAATAAGCGCATAACAAATTACTCTATACCGGTTTTGCCTTTAGGCCGAGGCCGTAAGCTATAACACCGGCTAGCAGGTGAACTACGAACCAGACAGCAAAAATAAACCAATATCGGTAATGGGGCATGTCAATAACCAGGGAACTTACTAGCAACCCGCCAACAATATAATCGATCTGATCAAAGGGGAACCAACTGCGGCCCGACGGTACACCACACTGGCGTTTAAAGAAACTTTCAATTGCATCACCTAATAAAGCACCGGCGCCCAGCATAGCGCCCAGTAGTCCGACGTGAATAGCTGAGTAATTAAGGTAGGTAATATCTTTAACAAGCTCCCAGTGGACAAAAGCGTAGCGTTGCAATAGCGCCACCAGACTGCCCACTACAATGCCGCTGACTAGTCCCCGCCAGGTTTTGTTATCCCCAAAAATACGTCGTCCGCGAAAATGGAGGCCAAGGTCAAGCGGTGTATTCCATTTATTTAGGTAGGGAATTTTGTTGGCAAATACCGGCGCAGCATTGGCTAGCCCAGCTGGCAAAAAGAACCAGATAGCAAACAGAATTTCTTTGCCCACTACGCTTTAATCCTTAGTTTGCGACTAATCTTATGTAGTTTTGGATATAACAAGCTGCGCAAATGAGGTGGACGGGCCAATAGATGACCCTTAGCTACTAATTTTTTGAAGTTTTGGCGGGTTGGAATATCTGCTAGCACCGTTATACCGCTACCTAAACCTCGCCAACCGTGAGCATCGCTACTGGCGGCCCGTAATTTCTGGTGTAGCTTGGCCCAAGCTGCGGCTCGCGGTCCCCGATTTTGCAGCCAGGCACGGCCGTTATGAACCTCAATAACATCAACCAGCTCGGCAATTTCATCCAGAGCTTTTTTAGGTAATCCGTGCCGGACAGTTTCAAACGGGTGGGGAATATAGACAATACCACCCTGGTCTTTAATAGCTTGGGCAGTTTCAAGCGGTGTTTGGCCGGCTATTACCGGCTTTACCAGGAACAGCCCAATGATTTCACCAAGTGTAGTCATGATTTCTTCGCCAACAATAATTCGGCTTGGTCCAAGAGCATGCTGTAAGGCAAGGGCCGTATCGATTCGGTTATGGTCGGTTACGGCACAACAATCTAGGAGACCTGAAGATAACACCCGATCGTATTGGGCCTGAGTTAAACCGCCATCAGGTGAAGCAGCCGAGTGCGTGTGTAAGTCAATCCGGTACACGAAGACTCGCCTGGATAAAGTTAAAGCGCTGCCAGATGGTCAAAACAGCCAGTATGGCAATAACGACAACTGCCAGGGCCACCCTGCCAGTCAGTAGTCCGCACAGCACTATGAACATTCGAATTTCAAAAGTAGCTAGACCAACTCTAAAAGTTTTATTAGGAACATGCTCCTTATTACTGTGCTTCATGACATTCTCGCCAGCCGCATTAAGATAACTAACGCTTAGGGCGGTACCACAGGCAAGGATGGCCCATATAGCTAACAGCGGTCTGTCGGTATAGTTGATTATGTGGTAGCCCATGGCGGTGTAGAGCAGTACTTCTTTCAAACGATCACTGACTGAATCAAACAGCCTACCAAAAGCTGATTCGCGTTTTTGCACTCTGGCCAGCGCACCATCCAGGGCATCAAACAGGCCGAAAATTACCAGCAAAAAAGCTGATAGCCATAAATAATCGAGCCCAATAAAGAAAGCAATAAAGACATGAGCTATTAACCCAGTGGCGGTAATCATGTTTGGCGTTATTTTGCCGTGGCTAAACGCATCTAACCGACGGGCCACCCCCGTCATCATATGTCGCACGGCGTCGCGAACGACATCTACAAATTGCATATAACTATTGTATAAGGAGTTCTTTAGCTGGCCAAACGCTTCTGTAGGTGTTTAAGATCAGTAACCATACTAAGCAAACTGGCATTTAGGTGTTCAGCTTCCTTAGGTTGGCC
>CAZSHK010000041.1:0-6954 GCA_964606965.1 uncultured Candidatus Saccharibacteria bacterium | reverse complement strand
TTTATAGAATGCATGCTAAACAGCAAAAACTTGAAGATATAAGACAGAAAATCATCGATGAAAAGGTCTGCCCAGAGCTTGCTGGTCAGGCTACGCAATTGGTCTTTGGCGATGGCAATGCCGAAGCAGAGCTGGTATTTATTGGCGAAGCACCAGGCAAAAATGAAGACCTCAAAGGACTACCATTTGTCGGTGCAGCCGGGAAGTTTTTAGACGAAATGCTGGAGATGATAGGTTTGAAACGAGCAAATGTTTACATTACTAACATCGTTAAATACCGACCAGCCAATAATCGTGACCCGTTTCCAGAAGAAAAAGAAGCCTTTTTCCCGTATTTAGAGGCCCAGTTAGACGTAATTCAGCCTAAACTTACCATTACACTTGGACGACATAGTCTGAATTGCTTCTTACCGGATCTCTCAATTAGCGCTGTTCATGGACAGCCAAAGCGCTATAAAGGTAGGGTATTCCTGCCTTTGTTCCACCCAGCGGCTGCTCTCTACAATGGTTCGATGCGACAAACCTTGATAGACGACTTTGCCAAGATCCCATTAATTCTAAACAAATTAGCAACTTCATAATTCTCTATAAACAGAAAGGATAAACATGAAGCCAAATAATCAGAAAAATAATAAACCTAGCACATTACGTAGTGCCAGCCGTGGTTCTGCCTTAAGAGCGCAACGACGCGCCCACGAGGACGCTAGTCAAAAGATGGACCAATACCTCACGCCAAGTCTACAACCACAGAAAAAGGCCAATTTCATTGATGATAGCCCCCGGCTTAAAATCATCGGCCTAGGCGGTATGGACGGCGGTGGTTCCAAGAACATGATTGTCGTGGAATACCAAAATGACGCCGTCGTAATAGATTGTGGAAACGATCTAGGTGTAGATTTGCCGGGTATTAACTATGGCATTTGCGACACCACATACCTTGACAGTATTTCAACAAAATTACGGGCCTTTGTGATGACGCATGGGCATCTGGATCACATTGGTGGCCTGCCACATATTTTGCCCAAATACCCAGGTGTACCAGTCTACGGTAGCCGCTTTACTATTGGACGGGTGGAGGAAATCTTTGCCAACTACGGCCTGCCTATGCCTGAGGGTTTTGAGCTAAAGACTGTAACAATGAACGAGAATAACCACGAACGACTTAAGGTCGGCAGTTTCTTCATTGAACTGGTGCGTGTAACGCATTCCATTCCCGGTAGTACTGTGGTGGTAGTAGATACTCCGGCAGGACGCGTGGTTAACACTGGCGACTTCCGTTTTGACCCAGAGCCATTGGACCACGAAAGAACCGATAGTGAGCGGCTAAAACAACTGGGCCAAGAAGGCGTACTAGCTTTACTTTCAGAAAGTACAACCACCGAAAGACCCGGTCGAACTCCTAGCGAAAGCACTATTGAACCGAGCTACATTGACATTATGGACCGCGCACCAGGCCGCATTTTTGTAGGTCTATTTTCAACCAATATGAACCGTGTGCAAATGATTATCAATGCTGCCGTTCACCACAACAAAAAAGTAGCTATGGATGGTCGCAGTATGATGAGCACCTTAGAGATGGCGGTTCGTAACGGTTTCATCCGTGTACCAAAAGGCACTTTTGTGCCAATTGCCAGTGTTCCTAATCTCAAAGACCAAGACGTGGTAGTTGTGGCTACCGGTAGCCAAGGCGAACCTAATTCAGCTTTGGTGCGTATGAGTGAAGGGGACCACAGACACATTAAGCTTAAGGCTCAAGACACTGTGATTCTTAGCTCGACACCAATCCCAGAAAGCGGCAACGACGCTTTAATTGGTAATATGGTTGACGATCTTATGCGCAAGGGTGTGCATGTTTACCGACACGAGACCCACGAACTAGACGGTGTTGGCCCACTGCATGTCAGTGGTCACGCCAGCATTGAGGAATACCGTGAAATGATAAACATGACCAAGCCTAAGTTCTTCATTCCTATATATGGTAGCTTCCGTTCTAAACAGCGCCACTTAGAGATTGCCGTTGAAGAAGGCATGCCTCGCAAGGACACATTGAACGTCGAAAACGGCGACGTAATTAGTCTAAGTAAAGACGCTATGGAATTAGCCGGTCAAGTGGCTCATGGCACTGTGCTGGTTGATCAAACCGGTGCAGTTGTCAGTAGTATTGTCATCAAAGATCGTCTAATGCTGGCCGAAGAAGGCCTGGTGGCTGTGGTGCTAACGGTTGATAAGAAGAACGGCGCATTACTAACCAGTCCGGATATTATTTCGCGCGGTTTCATATACATGCGTGATAGCGAGGAATTGATGAACGCTTTCCGTACTGAACTAAGAAGGGCAGTCCAGCAACGCTTTAAGCGCATTGACTTAGATCGCTTTAAACAGGAGCTAAAGGAACACGTTACCCACTTCTTGTTTGAACACACCGGCCGCAGTCCAATAGTTATTCCGGTGGTCAATGTCATCGGAAAGAATTCCGAAAAACCGCATACTCAGAGTGGTAATGGTCAACCCAAGACACAAGAAGAGCAGACCGAAGACTTACAGAAGCGGTTTGCGGCTATGCGCGCCAAATTGTTAAATCAAGACGCTAGAGTAGATTGACAAATTAGATAAAAACTACTATAGTCTCATTTTTACACTTTACGGATCATTGTATAGATAGCAAATCATGCCTAAAACTATCGAATCTTTTCCCGGACCCGGATTGGCCGTGGCAAGGGAGTCTTTACCCCCTGACCTAGCGACACAATTTGAAGCGGAGTGCCGAAGGTACATGCAGCTTCCCGTTATTAGGAAAGGTAGTATTGCTTGGGAAGATGTAGAGTATGGTGGCAAACGAGCAATGCGGCGCAAATTCACTACGGAAGAACTAATACATATGGGCGAACCCGCAACCGTTAAGATTTTAACTGGCCTAAAACTTAATCATGGCAGAATTGTAAGTGTTAATTACCAGCCGGCTGGAACCTACCAGGGTTTTCATACTGATCCAGGAGTCGAAGCTCCAGCCGTAGTTGTCCACGCCAGTGATGACGGAACGTTTGATTATCACGAAACGGCTAAAGATGCTAAAGAAGCTATGACTGGATACGAGTCTTTAGACGTGGGTGCCGGCGATATTGTGGCCCAATTTAAGCCTGAAAAGTACCACCGTGGTGGTAACCCAAGTGAGCGTGACAGATACAATATGGTAGTTTTTAGAATGATGCCTGTATCTGTACAGTATTCTATCCCTTTGCCTGTATAGTTGAACCATAGCTATATTGACCATTTGTAAATAAAGTCGTAGAATATCTTTAACCTAAGGAGTTAACGGGATGAAACTACGTAGCAAGGTCTTTTTATCTTCACTTATTATCACTGTTATGGGTATGGCTGGCTTAGCGCTGACCTACAGCATGGCCCAAGCTCATCGTAATGCTGAATCTGCTCCAGCTTCACAGTCATCTACTGCTTCCATGCAAGCCGATAGCCAGACTGTTGAACCTATTGCTGCAACCACATCGCCCCAGGTCAATGCCCAGGCCACAACGTCTGCTTCTCAAAGTTCAGCAAGCACTACTAACTTGAGACTTGATCCAGCTTTTAGGGATTTCTTAGTTTCTCTTCGCGATTGGGAAGAGAAGAGTGGTTTTACCGATGTTCAGCTAGACAGTCCTTACTATGATTCAACACTGATTCTACAAGTAGCTTATATCTTTAACGGTTTTCCAGACGGCAGCGCTGGCCTGAGCAAACCACTAACCCGCGCCCAAGCGGCCTCAGTCCTAAACCGTACGTTCGCTTTCTCACTGTTTGTACCGACCACGACAGTTTTTAGCGATGTGCCAGCCGGTAGTACACACGAAAAAGCTATCAATGCGCTTTATTGGGCCGGTATTAGCAATGGCTGCACCGCTAGCCCGCGCAACTACTGTCCGGACCAAGCAATTACCCGTAAACAGTTCGCAACTCTCTTAGCTAAATCTTTGCAACCTTATGTGCCTATGCCACAAACCGATGCAGTCTATACATATTCAGATGTACCTAGTGGCGACACAGCTGCGCCATACCTAAATTACCTGACATTACTTGGCGTAATTAATGGTTGTGGTAACGGCAAATTCTGCCCAGATCAACCCCTGACTCGTGCCCAGGCCGTGACGATTATGGTTCGCGCTCTCTACGGTAGCGATCTCACACCAAATCGAACACAGCAGTAATTGACAAAAGTTGTAAAATCTGCTACAATATTACCCATGGATCCGTCTAATCTAGTACGCTTAGATTTCGTCGGTATCGGTCTTCCTGAAGATATACCGATGCGTGTTTATGACGCACCTGCTTCCCCAGATTCATACCAGGCATTTCTTATGGACCGTGCAGTCACACTGGCTGATGGAGTTGATGCTGTAGCCCAGCGTATTTACCAACACCTTAATCGGGCCTTTGATAGCCTCGTGTGGGCAGAGGAGAATGCCGATGATCCAGAACTAACTAAAGAACGCATCTGGCAAGTTATCAACGAACGTATTGAAAGGGAAATTGCTAAACCACATCATCCTGCGACTTCGGACAAAGAGTTTGTGGCTCAGGGCCCACGGACTGCTGACGAGGATGAACTAGGCTTAAGAGGTGTTATGGCTGCCGCTGATGTTATTCGGCAGAGTCGTCGTGAGGATTTATTGCGAAAACGCGACCGAGAAGAATCTAGTTGATAATTACCCGAGAGGGTATAATAAGAACCGCTAATGGCCAAAAAGAAAAAACAAGTTAGAAAGAAAAAGAAAGACGATCTTAAGGAGCAGTCCAGCTTTTGGCCGTACGCCGGTGCGGTTGTTTTGTTAGTAGCTGCTTTGTTTCTATTACTAGGTGGGTTTGGTACCGGTGGTTCGCTACCAAAAAATCTTTTTCATGGCGCTTATTGGACATTCGGCTGGGGCGCATATTTATTGCCGATGGCATTGGTTTTTTGGGGAGTTCACAAATTTATCTCCGAGGACAAGCAAATTCCATTACCAAAGCTAGTTAGTATGATAGGTGTGCTAGTCTTTACTGCCGCCTGGCTGCATGTTGTCTTCGTAAACCAGGATTACGGCACAACTGTTGGTGGTCACGGTGGTAACGTTGGTAGCACCCTAGGAGGCGCGGTTCTAAATGTGCTAGATAAAGTACCGGCCGGCATAATGTTCTTTATTTTTGCTCTATTTAGCTTCTTCTTTGCCTTCGCCATTTCACCAAAGATTTTCCTAAAATTGTTTGAGGGCTTTAAACGACCGGACGAGGATACGGACCTTGGCGATCTTAAGGCTAAAACACCAGAACATAACTTTCAGTTGAACGAAGGTGTGCCTGTGGAACACCACAGTCCAGCCCGTCTGAGCACCTTCAAGAACAGCGCCCAAAAAATGACGCCATCTGATCAACACACGGCGCTCACCACCACTAGCGATCCTGATTGGCAGTTTCCCTCAGTTAACTTACTTAATCAGAAGCAAGATAAGGCCGATGCTGGTGATGTTGAGGGCAATGCTGACATTATTAAAGAAACCTTTGCCAACTTTAGTATTAACGTTGATATGGAAGGCGCCAACATTGGCCCACGCGTTACCCAGTACACCCTTAAACCGCCGGCCGGTGTAAAGCTAACTAAAATTGCCGCTTTGGATAATAATTTGTCGTTAGACTTGGCGGCCCAATCTATCCGTATCGAAGCTCCAATTCCGGGCAAAAAAGCCATTGGTATTGAGGTTCCAAATATCAAGCCTGCCACTGTGCGTATGGCTAGTATTCTAACCGCGGCACCTTGGGCAGAAGCCAAAAGCAGCCTGAGTCTAGCCGTCGGTAAAGACATTTCCGGTGCCCCAATTGTAGCCGATTTGGATAAAATGCCACATTTGCTGGTGGCCGGTCAGACTAATTCGGGTAAGAGTGTCATGATTAATACCATTCTTACCAGCCTCTTATATCGCAATAGTCCCTCAGACCTAAAGCTGATCCTGGTTGACCCCAAACACGTTGAACTTACGCCGTATGACGAAATTCCACATTTAATTACACCCGTTATTACCGAACCGGAAAAATGTATTAGCGCGCTCAAGTGGGCAGTGGCCGAGATGGAACGGCGCTACCGCACACTGGCTGAAGCTCGTCGCCGTAACATAGGTGAATATAATGCTCTCAAACAAGAAGAGGGCATGCCATTTATTGTGATTGTTATTGACGAGTTGGCAGACCTAATGATGATGGCCGCTCGTGATGTTGAATCGCTAATTGTACGTATTGCCCAGAAGGCCCGGGCTGTCGGTATTCATCTGGTTATTGCCACCCAGCGTCCAAGCGTGGATGTGGTAACTGGCCTGATTAAGGCTAACGTACCGGCCCGGATTGCCTTTACTACCAACAGCCAGGTAGATTCGCGCACCATTATTGACATGGCCGGCGCTGAAAAACTGCTAGGTATGGGTGACATGTTATTCATGACGGCTGACATGCCAAAGCCAAAACGTGTCCAGGGTGCCTTAATTGAAATTGATGAAGTCCAGAAGATTACTGATTTTCTACGCATGCAACGCGGTCCGCAGTACGACGACGAGGTTATTTCGCAGCCAGTCCAAATTGGTAAAGGTGGTAACGTGGTTGATTACGGTGCCAATGATGCCGATGACGACATGTGGCGCGACGCCGTGCAAGTCGTTATTGAAGGTCGTAAGGCTAGCACCAGTCTGTTACAGCGCCGTCTGCGGGTGGGCTATGCCCGCGCCGCCCGTCTAATTGAAACTATGGAAGAGCAGGGCATTGTTGGCCCTGCGGATGGCAGTCGTCCGCGTGAAGTCCTGGTCCAGAATATGGACGAAGTCTTTGGTGCACCGGCACCGGTAGATGTACCACACGAAGGTCCATCATCTGGTGGCGAAAGTGAAGACGTTTACGACGATATTCCCGACGAACCTGAAGAGTAGTTGACTAACAGAG
>CAZSHK010000040.1:4202-7103 GCA_964606965.1 uncultured Candidatus Saccharibacteria bacterium | reverse complement strand
ACCTTAGTGCTTACTATCCCGATTAAACCCGCGGCTTTGGGCCGCACCATGCAGAATCTAGTTAGCAAACACTAAAGACGACCCTAAGGCGTCATAAACAGATAACACCAACACCAAACTAATTGGAGGATTGCCCATGCGCATTCAATCCCCCGAGCATAGCCGCGTGCTGCGTAAAGGCCTTGGCATTTTAGGTGCCACTTTGCTCACAATGTCTATTACTACCAACAATAAACAGAACCATTCACCACCAGAAAGGGTCTATGCCCAGGCAGAGGGTGTGCCAGCTATAATTCAGTTGCTGCCTGGTTGCATAGATGTAAGCTTTACAAAAGTTTGTGCCACACCGACAACTGAAGCAACCACAACTACCACCGAACCAGCTACGACTACAACTGTTGCGCCTCCGCCGCCGCCAACGACAGAAGCGCAACCGCTGCCAACCCCGGACACAGCACCGCCAGAACCATCAGATGCTGCGCCGATGGATTCTGACGAACCATGGCAAGCACCCGAAGGCTGCATGGAACCGATGGGCCCAACTCAGGCAAAATCTATCGATGAAGCTCATTATTGCTGGGATGGTTTGCTGGCCCGTTTTGCCTGGCCTCAAGGCAAAGCATTTGACATCATGTATTGTGAGTCAAGCGGCAACCCCTATGCCGACAATCCGAATAGTACAGCTAATGGTTTAATGCAAATCTTAGATGGTCCCAGTGACCCCTACGCCAACGTAAGCTTGGCCCACGAAATGTATGTGCAGCGTGGCTGGCAGCCCTGGGTTTGCGCCTAATTTCAGCAGGACTTTGAGTAACAAAGTACTCAATTGGTTATAATTAACGGCATGAGAGTACTGGTTTTTGGCGATAGCATAACCCAAGGAATGTATGACAGCCGTGGGGGCTGGTTTGACCGATTGCGTAACCCCTACGATATGGCCGCCGCTGCCAACCCGGGTTCTGACGACAATATCACATTCTTTAATTTGGGTGTTTCGGGTGATATGGCTGCCAATGTTTTTAAACGGTTTGCCATCGAGACCGAAAACCGGCGCCGCCTAGAACAAGACTTTGCTTTAATATTTGCTGTTGGCATCAACGATACTTACATGAAAGGCCAGAATGGAGTTTCAACCCCCGAACTCTATGCAGAGACCTTGGACGCCATTTTTGCGGCGGCTGGACATTATAGTGACCGGATTTTATTTGTTGGCTTAACACCGTGTGATGAAGCAAAAACTGTGCCAGTTTCCTGGGGACTTATTAGTTATTTCAATGACCGGATACTGCAGTTTGAAGAGGTTCTTAGAAAGTTCTGTATTGAAAATAAGTTGTCACACGTACAGGTGTTTGAAAAGTTTCAAGAGCAACAGAAAAAGGAAAACTTACTAGCCGATGGCTTGCATCCTAACGACGCCGGACACCAGCTAATAGCTGACTTGGTGAAACTTGAGCTGGACAAACTACTTTCGTCATAAAATTAAGCACCCATAAAAGCACTGGGCAAAATCAATGATCCAACTTTAGGTGCTGTAGGTACTACTTCAGCTAATACTACAGGTACTGGCAGCGGTTCCGTGGTCACGCTGTTCCTCACCAATTTAAGAGGGGACCTGTCTGGTGCTACTGGCTGGACCTCCGGGGTAGCCAAGCACTCATCTATAAGCGCTATTATTTGATCGCACCTATTTACCGAACTGCTCATCACAACCTTTCTAAAAAGTAAGAGCCTCCCTCAGTTATTCTGGGGAGGCTCTGTGCTTTGTTGCTTAATTTATGTTTGGCTATTCAACTAAAGCATGCGACTCCCCAGCCGTCATAAGAATGGCGGTACGTACGCATGCCTTACTTTTTGTGTTGAAAACCATGGTTCGAATGTACGCCCACGGTTCACGGCTGTCAAGCATTAATATATTCCCACACAGATACATCCTAACGGGTGACGCGAGGCGGTACAGCACCCAAAAATGTTTTGCTTGTTCTCGATGAACGCAAAAATTTTTGGGGCGGACCGAGCGGCAGGACCCGTTATGGATTATCAATCTAGACTTTGCCATAGGTACCAGCTGGCCACTGATTCATAAGGATGCCAATGATTACGTTTAGCAATTTTGTGCATAGCTTCCGACTGCGGCAATTCCTTAAGACCGTAAACGGTCTGCATTCCTTTACGAATACCAAGATCACCGGTCGGTAAAATATCCAAACGCCCCAATGAAAAAATCATAAACATATGGGCCGTCCATTCGCCAATGCCTTTAACAGCCACCAGCTGTTCAATAACTGTTTCATTTGGCAGCGTCGCAATGTGCTCCATATCTAGTCGTCCATCAACTATGTGCTGAGCCAAATCTTTCATATAGCCAATTTTGGGATAACTGCAACCGATGGCCCGAATTTTTTCGGTGTCCATTGCTAGGATGTCTTCTGGCGAAGGCAACCTGTCGCCAAAAAGACCCATAAGGCGTTTTAAAATTATGTCCCCAGCTTTTTCGCTGAGCTGCTGGCCAATTATGGCATCCACCAACTGACCATAATAATCAGTATGCGGTCGCAGAGTCGCGGGCCCATATTCTTGAATAAGATCACGCATCTTTGGATCCATACTACTAAGGTGATCTTCAGCTTCTTGGATGCGTTTATCCCAAATGGTCATTACCTTTATTTTAGCGCTCAATAGGCTGTTATACTTATTTCTAATGAATGACCAGCAGAGCGCCAGTAGCGTAGGTGGAGCCAGTAGCGGAACTGATTTTCAGCCGCCGACCCAGAATCCACAATCTAACGTAAACAGTAATCTGCAAACAACCGGGACCGGCCTACAAACTGCCGCTAACAGCATTCTAAGCGGCCAACAGAATATCTATGTACCGACAGCCAGCGGTGCAACAATAAAAATTGC
>CAZSHK010000040.1:0-4102 GCA_964606965.1 uncultured Candidatus Saccharibacteria bacterium | reverse complement strand
GCGGCCAACAGAATATCTATGTACCGACAGCCAGCGGTGCAACAATAAAAATTGCTCCAACCAATGCCGGCGTTTTAGCTAGCCACACGTCGGTACCAAAACACCCGCCGGTGATTGCATGGGTAGGCGCCGCTATAGTAGTAGGGCTATTGATTGTTATGGCTGTTGGCATTCTACGTCCCCATAAATATTAGGACTACGCACCGCACCAGCCTGCCGTCCAGCTTAACTGTACGCACCGTTGGCGCTATTGGCGCATTACGACGTCAGCCGTTCCAGTACTCATTCACCGTACCACTTGTAAGCTTCATTCCGTGCTTCACGGCTTTCTTGTACTGCATCCAAGTGCGTAAGCCCTAATCCTAAGCGGTTATGCTATTCTTTAGCTAAGAATTATGCCCAAAATAGAACCCACCGGTAGTCCGCCGTTAGACCCCGAAAATACCGAGGCGTCGCTATCCGATGACCAAACAAAAGAAATACTAGCTGAAGAACCATCAGAAATGCAGACTGAGGAAGCCCAAGAATCCGAACCACTAGAGGCAGAGAGTGAAGCCCCCGGCGATGTGCCAGAGACGACTGATGATGAATTGTTAAAAAACAATGCCGTGTCTGAAGACACAGCCAAATCTGATAATAAAAAACCAGGTTTAGGTACTAATATTAAGGCGGCCATTGCTTTGTGGTGGGCCAACAAAAAGCTGCGTAATATTACGATAGGTTGTTTTGCGGTAATTGTGATAGCCTTACTGGCCGTTCCACCTAGCCGCTACTTTATTTTCAACAATCTTTCGGTCCGCGCCAGTGCCTCCATGCAGGTACTAGATGAAAGCACTACGCTACCACTCAAAAACGTTCAGGTTGAACTAGGCGGCTCATCCGGCTTGACAGACGACAACGGCAAAGTGACTTTACGCCATGTAAAATTGGGCCGCAGCCAAATTGTAATTAGTAAACGGGCGTTTGCCCCAAAGAGCCGTTCCTACATAGTGGGTTGGGGCAGTAACCCGCTGGATGGAGTTAGCCTGAAGCCAGTTGGCACGCAGTACATCATAAATGTACGTGATTTCTTGTCTGATAAACCAGTAGCCAAGGCCCAGGCAGAAAGCGCCATCGACTACACGCCTATGGCGGGTGCTTCCTCTCCAGACATCGAATCTAGCAACCAGGCCAACGCCCAATCTGACGACAAGGGCAAAATTGTACTTACTACTGAACAAACCGGTGATCAACCCTTTACGGTTACTATCATGGCCAAGGGCTACCGTGACGAAACACTAACAATTAACCCCGACGACAAACGTGACCATTTTGTAAAATTAGTACCGGGCCGTAAAGAGGTGTTTGTCACAAAACGATCCGGCAAGTACGACATTTATACGGTCGATGTTGATGGTAAAAACGAAAAACTGCTACTAGCCGGCACGGGCACTGAGCAAGAAGGTATGGTGCTGGTGCCACACCCAACCGATGAAGTCGCCGCTTACGTTTCTACCCGTGATAATACCCGTAATAGTGATGGCTATGTGCTTAGTACGCTAGTACTGGTTGATCTTAATACGGGTCAGACGACCAAGGTTGCCCAGTCTGAACGTGTCCAGATTGTTGATTGGGTAGGTGACCGGCTGGTCTACGTTCAGGTTGCGGCCGGAGCCAGTGCTGCCAACCCTCGCCGCGAGAGACTTATTTCTTACGACTATAAAGAAAACAGCAGCGTTGAATTGGCCGCCACCAATTATTTTAACGATATACTAGCGGCTACTGGGAATGTTTACTACGCTTCCTCAAGTGCCTATCAGCCTACTGGCAATGTTGGCTTATTCCGGGTAAACGCCAACGGCAGCAATCGGACTAATATATTAAAGTCCGAAGTCTGGAATATATTCCGCACAAGTTACGACGATCTTAGCCTGTCGGTTGGACAAAACTGGTATAACCACCAAATTGGCGCCACCACTGCCAGCAAAGCCAACGGTGCACCAGCGGTTCTCAAAACACGCGTTTATATTGATAACCCTGATGATAAAAATAGTCTTTGGGTCGACAACCGTGACGGTAAAGGAGCGCTACTGCTCTATAGCCAAGCCGATAAAAAAGACAAGACTCTTCGTAACCAGAGTGGGTTACAATATCCGGTCCGCTGGCTAAACGCAACAACTGTGGTTTACCGCATCAAGACCGACCAAGAAACTGCCGATTATGTCATGAGCATCCAGGGTGGTGAACCGCGCAAGTTGGGTGATGTTACCAATACTGCCGGCGTTTCTGCCTGGTACTATTACTAGACCTATATGTCGCGCTGGCCTGCTTCTGGCTGAGCCAGAACCCGCCAGCGCTCTCGGCGTATCACGGTGTCAGAGGCTCCAGTGCTCCTTCACCGTATCGCCTATACGGCTCAGTCCGCCCTTCACCTCTTCCTTGTGCTACATCCGAGCATATAGGTCTAGTGTGTTGGTATAATTGGGGGATGTGGAAAGAAGAGGGCAATACGCTCACCCAAGAATTTAAGTTTGAAGATTTTAAGGCAGCACTCAAATTTGTAAACAAAATCGGTGAGCTTGCCGAACAATTAAATCACCATCCAGACATTGAACTAGGCTGGGGCAGGGTAAAGGTCAGCCTGACGACCCATAGCCAAGGCGGCGTGAGTGATAAAGATCGGGAACTGGCCGAGAAAATCGATAACGTACAAGTACGGTAAACGCTTGTGGTAAAATGGGGGAAAAGGGGAAATATGCGTAGACTTCTAAATATATTTATTGCCGTTGGCCTCATGATGCCTCTATTCGGTGTAACTGTTTATGCCCAATCTGCTACAACGACCGATGGTTCGTCACAAAAGACTCTTGAGCAAAGAGTGGCCGATTACAAAGCCAATTTTAAACAATCTTTAAGCAAAGCACAGCAAACAACTCTAAAAGCGAAATGCAAAGCTTCTCAGGGATTGGTTAGCTCGCTTAGCGGTCGTGTTAAAGGCATTGAAACCAGTCGTGGCGAAGTTTATAAGCATGTCACCGATAAACTAGCTAGCTTGCAAGTTAAACTACAGAATAAAGATGTTGATACTACTGAACTGCAAGCAGGTATTGCAACCCTTCAGACCAAAATCAGTACCTACAAGACTGATTTAGACGCCTATAAACAGGACTTAGCAGATTTGTCTGCAATGGATTGTGTTAGTGATCCGACAGCCTTTAAATCGGCACTTGAAGCCACACGAGCCGCTCGTTTGAAGGTTGCCACTGACTCTACCGATATACATACCTACGTCAAAGACACTATCAAACCAATGTTGGCTAAAATACGCGAAGGCCTCAATAAGACCGAAACGAACGGACAATAAGGAGATACTATGGATATTCAAGTCAAAACCAGCGATGAGCCTCAACAGAACGTCGTAACTCCTTCTGCACCACCACTGCCTGCCCGTCAAGCTACTGCAGTGCCAGAAGCTGTTGTAGAGGCACCACCTGCACCGGTCACACCAACTATTGAGCCAACCTCACCAGCGGCACCAGACTTAGGCGGTGCCGATCCCGAACCAGGTCCAGCACCTCGGCCGGCCTTTGTGCCTTCACCAGGTATGGATGATAAGCCACCGGCGCAGACGCCACCTGCTGTTTCCCAAGTGCCAATGCCAGCCAAGAAAAAGTCATCGAAAACGTTAATAATAGTTATCGCCATTGTAGTTGCTTTGGCAATTGCGGCCGCGCTGGTATTAGCTTTTATGAAAAAAGATGATACTCCAACCACGACAACCAAGACTGCACCACAAGTTAGCACTAGCGATGTCGACAGTACCAATGATTCAATTGACCAGGAATTAAACAAAACCGACGATAGCAAAGACTTCAGTAGCAATGACTTGAGCGATCAGACTTTGGGTTTATAAATCTGTTTTGAACCGATTTGTTTTGCTATAGTGGCTCCACATGAGTCAAACCTTCAAAGTAACAGACCCGCAAGTCGTTAAACTTTTATGTAATGGTAAAGTCGGTATTCTGCCAACCGACACTATTTACGGCATAGTTTGCCAAGCTGCTGACAAAACTGCAGCAGCAAGATTGTATGATCTTAAGAAGCGGGAGAATAAACCCGGTAC
>CAZSHK010000039.1:0-7262 GCA_964606965.1 uncultured Candidatus Saccharibacteria bacterium | reverse complement strand
GCGCAATTATGGTGCTGCACGATGGCCATCCAGCCACTGCGGCTGTACTGCAAAAATTTATCCATAATATGAAAGCCAAATACAACTTAGTGACAGTTAGTGAATTGCTGCAGCTGACGCCGGATGCCAAAGGTGAATTTTTTGGCCACCCGCCGCGCTAGAACAGGTTGTGCGTAAGAGGTGTGAATGATAGCATAACAGAGTTGTGAAACGGTATAACCCTAAAGAAATAGAACCACGTTGGCAGAAGTACTGGGACGAACAGCAAATCTATAATGCTGATCTAAATAGTAATAAACCCAAGTACATTGCTATGAGCATGTTCAACTACCCCAGCGGGGCAGGTATTCACCTTGGGCACGCTTTGAACTACACGATTAGTGACGTGCTAGCGCGCTTTAAGCGGCAGCAGGGCTATGAAAGTTATCACCCGATAGGTTGGGATTCTTTTGGTTTGCCGGCCGAGAATTATGCAATTAAAGCCGGTGTTTCACCGCAGCAATCAATGAAAACCATCATTCCTAACTATCATAAGCAATATAAGTCCATGGGTTGGAGTAACGACTGGAGCAAAGAAATTGCTACCCATGAACCAACCTACTACAAATGGACCCAATGGATTTTCAGTGAAATGTTCCGTGCCGGACTAGCCTACCAAGATTCACGCATGCAATGGTGGTGTTCAATCGATAATACAGTCCTAGCTAACGAACAGGTAATTGACGGCAAATGCTGGCGACATGATAGCCCCGACGACCCCTTAGTTGAAAAGAAAGAAGTCAAACAATGGTTTTTCAAAATTACGGACTATGCCGAAGAGCTACTGGAAGCCATTGATGATTTGGATTGGACGGAAAGTGTTAAGCTGGCTCAGAAAAGCTGGATTGGCAAATCGGTCGGGGCTGAAGTTGTATTTAAGGTTCAAGACTCGCCGCACGAAATTACAGTGTTCACTACAGCTCATGACACCATTTATGGGGCGACTTTTATCGTGCTAGCACCTGAGCATGAATTAGTTCCACATCTTACATCACATGAGCAACTTTCAGAAGTCGAAGCTTACGTAAAGGCAACTCAATTAAAGTCAGAGCTTGAGCGACAATCAGAAAAAACCAAGACGGGCGTGTTTACCGGCGCATATGCTACAAACCCGGTCAATAATCGACCGGTTCCCGTCTGGATTGCCGACTATGTACTTGGCGGATACGGCACAGGCGCTATCATGGCAGTTCCCGGTGAAGATGAGCGTGACTTTGAATTTGCGAAAAAGTACAAACTCGAAATTATTTACACTACCAGCCAACAAAAATTTGTTTCTTACGATGATATAAAGTCGGCACCGGATAAATACAAACTAGCGAATTCGAGTGAGTTTGATGGTATGACTTTCAAGCAAGCAAGGTCTGCGATATTGAAGAAGCTGGAGAACCAAGGATCCGGACAAGCCCGGATTAACTACAAGATGCGCGACTGGAGTGTCAGTCGTCAGCGCTATTGGGGTGCGCCCATTCCAATTATTCACTGTAAAGACCATGGTGCGGTTTTAGTACCAGACGAAGATTTACCAGTGGTTTTGCCGGAAATTAGCGATTATGCACCGACTGGCGGCCGTAGTGCCTTGGCGCGGGCAGACGACTGGGTTTCTGCACCGTGCCCGAAGTGCGGTAAGCCTGGCGAGCGCGAAACTGACACGCTGGACACCTACATTTGTAGCAGTTGGTATATGCTTCGTTACTTTGATTCAAAGAACGATAAGCAGGCGTTTGCGCTCGATGTTGTAAACAAATGGATGCCAATAGATTTTTATAACGGTGCTGACCACGCCACAGCGCACATGATTTATGCCCGCTTTGTGACGCGTTTTTTTCATAAACAAGGCCTAATTAATAGCCCTGAACCATTTAAAAAGTTTCTGTTCAACGGTAAAGTTACGGCCCACGATGGCCAGATGTTCAGCAAAAGTAAGGGCAATGGTGTTGACCCGCTAGAAATTATTGATCAGGGATATGGAGCTGATGCACTCCGAACCTATTTAATGTTTGCAGGTCCATTGGAGCTGTGGGTACGGTGGGACCCGCAAGGTGTGCCTGGAACTTACCGTTTTTTGAACCGGATATGGACTCTTGTGTCAGAGTTTCAGCAAGCCAAACCTGGTAAAGCTGCGACTGATAAAACTGGTTTGCTGCAGTCAATCCACCGTACCATAAAAAAGGTCACCGAAGATTTGGAAATACAGCATTACAACACGGCTATTGCCGCGTCTATGCAGTGCACCAATGATTTGTATAAATTGAAAGCTGACGGCTTTAGTGACCACGAAAGTTGGCAATTTGCGCTAGAGAGTTTGGTTATGTTAATTGCACCATTTGCTCCACATGTTGCCGAAGAACTCTGGCACCAGCTAGGACATGAAGACAGCGTCCATGTTGATCACTGGCCGCGGTGGGATAATAGGTATCTGACAACAGATTCCGTAACAATTGTCGTCCAGGTCAACGGTAAGGTGCGGGCTAATATTGATGTTGCAGCCGACAGTTCAGAAGAAGCTGTCGTCAAAGCCGCCCAGGCTAACCCAAAAATCAAAAATTATTTAGAGAACCCACCCAAAAAGACAATTTATGTGGAAGGCAAACTAGTTAATTTCGTAGTTTAACTGCATTTGAAAGCCGAGGCGACTCTCGCCTCATTTATTTCTGTCGGAGAAGCGATGGCGAGTCTGTGCTCTAAGTCTGCGTCGTTCCGAGTATGCACATCGACAATTGAGATTTTCAGTAGAGTTGGATTGTCGACTGCAGCTGCTACATCAGCCAGATCATCAAGCCGTGCAGGTCCGACCACAGTTATTGAGGTAGTCTCACTTACACCACAAGTCGAGGGATCATCATTTAAAACACCAAATATGACTGCAGACCCGACCACTCCGCAGGCACCAATGAACCAGAGAAGAGATCGCGGAAACTTGCGTCTTTCAGGTTTGGGGGCTTTATTGTAGTTTCCAGGATCGAACATAAGTAAAAGATTATACAATCAACTATGCGTATGTCAATATTAGCTATCTGTTGCGGGGTTGAGTTTTCATGACATTTCCGTTAAGCTAAATCTAAGATTAATCTGTAAATGTAATAGAGGAGTTGCTGACTATGGGCAAACCTAAGAAGCGAACTAGTCCCAGACGCACTGGCACCCGCCGCAGCCATTTGGTCTTGAAGTTGGCGCGGGCAGTCAATGCTAAGTCACCCGTCAAGGCTTATACCACCAAACGGGAATCGGCTAAAACGGCTAAGTAGCCAACCGCAATGTATAGGCGGTATACTGTAGAGTAAGCAGTTCGCCCAAATTTTAACAATATGGATAGATATGAGCGCTAATCGTCATCTCGGTCGCATCGTTGCCTTACAAACCTTGTATGAGCAGGATTTTCGTATTAGTTGTGGCGATAAAAAGTTTAAACTCGCCGAGGCGCTTAAGCGTAATATTAAACGCTATGCTCATGCTCTTGATGACACCGCTTTTATTGAAAGCCTTGTCAAAGGGGTAGATAGCAAGCAGACAGAGCTAGATAAAATCTTGCAGCCGGCAGCACCGCAGTGGCCGATTGACCAGATTGCCCGTATGGACCGCATAGTGTTAAGAATTGGATTGTATGAACTACTTTACGAAACAGCCGTTCCGCCCAAGGTTGTAATTAACGAAGCGGTAGAACTGGCCAAAGCCTTTGGCGGCGATAACAGTTCAAAATTTATCAATGGTGTTCTTGGTACAGTGCTTCGCCAGAAAGAAGCTAAACCGGCACCTAAACCGAAAGCTAGAAAAACGTGAAACGACCCAAACCACTACAAGGTTTTAAACGATTTGTCGCTCGCAAACGACCGACAATTAGTGAAGTGGTACGTGAACCCACAAGCGGCGGGATTGTATTTAGGCGCCACGCTAAAACTCAAGCAGTTGAAATATTACTTATCCAGGACGCTAAAAACCGATGGACCATTCCTAAGGGGCATATTGAAGAAGGCGAAAGTGCCCGGGACACGGCTGAGCGAGAAGTCAAAGAAGAAACTGGTCTGAAGCAAGTGAAAGTAATGGGCTGGTTGGGTAAGATTAATTTTCGCTACCGGCGTGGTAGTAGTCTAGTTTTAATGACTACCGAAATTTTTTTGGTGCACGCCCTGGGTAATACCGATAAATTAAAGCCCGAAGACTGGATGAATGGTATACAATGGTTTTCGGCCACCGAGGCCCTGGATAAAATCGAATATGAGGACATCGGAAAAATTATTCTGCTGGGTCTGAAGAAAATCCGCACATCAAAGTAATGGACCTTACTAGCTACACACAATTTGCAAAAGATAAGCTGGGTGTTGCTTTTAAAGACCCAAATCTACTTGTAACTGCCTTTACCCACCGTTCTTATGTTAATGAACATCGTAAAACCGTCAGCGAGCACAATGAACGCCTGGAATTTCTAGGTGACGCCGTGTTGGAGCTAGTTGTAACGGAATACTTATACACTCATTACAGCGAACCGGAAGGTGTACTTACTAACTGGCGCAGCGCTTTAGTGCGCACAGAGAGTATTAGTGCGGCTGCATCACGCTTTGAATTCGAGCCATTACTAAGGCTTAGTCGTGGTGAGAAGCGTGGAACACCACGGGCCCGGGCTCAAATTCTGGCCAACTGTTATGAAGCGGTTGTTGGTGCTTTGTATCTAGACCAGGGCTATGACGTATCTAAGCGATTTATCGAAGCCAGCCTTGTGGTGACCTTTGAAGAAATTCTCAAGACCGGTTCTTGGCAGGATCCCAAAAGCTTACTTCAAGAGTTGGTTCAGAGCCGCGATGGCTTCACCCCCATCTATAAGGTTATGAGCGAAGAAGGCCCAGACCACGACAAAACATTCACGGTCGGTGTATTCGTTAACGGTGAACTAAAGGGCGAGGGCGTCGGGCCAAGCAAACAAGCTGGTCAAGTAGCCGCGGCCCAAATCGCCCTCAAAGCCTACAAGTAGTTGCTAGAACATACCCGAGATGTTTAAATAGCTTCTTACGGGAGTTTTATGCACAGTCGTCAACCAGATTTGGACAGCATTCTGAGAATCCATGATGCCTTGCAGGTACCAGAGCATGATTCGACCTTGGAGACTAGGCTTGTAGAGCGACATACCGCTGAAGTTTTTCCTAAGGCTCAAAAATTACTTGATGATTATGCTTACGTTAGCAGTTCGTTTAATCGTGAACTACCTGGGCTTGTTTATTACCGAGTCGATGAGGTTTCCAGCATAGTAGATGTGCCCAGAGAAGAAGTCACCAGCGGAAAAGTAGTTTCAGACGAAGAAGAAACTCCTGAACAAGAGCCGACGAGTGAAGAAGAAGCTGTCGAGCGAGAACCGGTTCAAAAGGTAGAAATAACTCGCAAAGAAAAATTGATGGCCCTTTTGACCTTGTCCCAAAAGCGTTCCGTGAAAGATGCAAAACAAGGATATGGCCCGATAAGGCTTTTAGTCTTTATCGAAAACCCTGACGGTGAATGGGAAGAGTTCACCCTGTTTACAATGCGAGATGATGGCGTGAGCGGTATGCATAATGTAGAAGGAAACTTGTGCAGTAACCCGCAAACAAACGAAGTACTGAGTTTAATTGAGCGCATGACAACTGATCTTAAAGCTGGTCGTACCATACCGACTACCCCTATCGAATAGAAACTCGATTGACATAAGGGGTCGTAATCTGTAAAATGAGGCGACTTGTTTAATTGCTTTAAATAGGGAAGTCTAAGGATAAATGTTAGCTATTCGTATGCAACGCACCGGCCGCAAAGGTCACGCCCAATTCCGCGTGATAGTGCAAGACGCCCGTAAACATCCTAGTAGCGGCAACATTGTTGCTTTACTGGGTAGTTATAATCCACACACTAAGACCACCACAGTTGATAAAGAAAAAGCCAGTGTATATCTAAGTAATGGCGCTCAGCCGTCTGATAGAGTTGCTCGTTTGCTTAAAAGCGAAGGCGTTAAACTGCCAAGCTGGGTAGAACTAGAAGGTAAGAAGAAGGGTGGCATCCGTAATCCTGAAAAGCTACGCAAAAATCGTCCGGCAGGTGCTGAAGCACCACCAACTAAAGAAGAAAAAGCCGCCGAGGCCGCAGAAGCAGCTGAAGTTGCCAAAACCGAAAACCTAGCTGACCAACCTCACCCAGAAACGCCTGAAACACCCATCGAGGAAGGTATTGCTGAGCCAGCAGCCGATGAACAAGTAGCGTCCGCAGAACCGGAAACTGTCAAAGAAGCTGAAGTACCTACTGACGAACCTGCAGCGGAGCCGGAAGTGACAGACAAACCCGAAGTCCCTGGTGACGAATCCTAGTTTGGTATACTAGTACAAGCAATACCGAGTAATTGGAGGGTTTCTGTCTTATGAGTACTACCATTGATCAACAGTTCGTCGAATTTGTCGTTAAATCACTTGTTAGCAAACCTGATGCTGTTCAAGTTGAAAGACGCATAGATGAAAAAGGTGTTTTATTAGAGTTAACCGTTGATCCTGAAGATCTAGGACGAGTAATTGGTAAGCGCGGTGCTACGGCCCAAAGCTTGCGTACATTATTACGGGCACTTGGCACAAAGAATGAAGCGCGTTATAACCTAAAAATTATAGATAACGGCGTGCCCCGACTTCCGCGCGATGATAACGCAGCGCCGGTAGACGATTCACTACCAGCCGATAATGTACCAGATGATACTAACGCTCCTGAAGCTGTCGATGAACCTGCTGCTGTACCTGACGAACCAGACGTGGTGACACCGCCAGCAGAAGATAACGATGACGATCTTTTTGCTTCGCTGAAGAGTCAAGAAGGCTCGTCCTCCGAAGCTTCAGCGCAGGAAGAAGACCATTCTGACATGCTTTCCAAAACTCGAAAAGAGCTTGAAGAGCTCGATGATTTGGATGTCTAATAACTGCTTGTGCTAAGTTGAACCTTACGCTACAATAAGCCAGTTAAAAATAAAAAAGCTCTTGCGAGCCATTCGGAGCCAGGATAAGGTTGGGCCTGCCCACCGAAGCCTTGGCGAAGGTGGGAGCTTTATGTGACAGAACTACCCCTACGGGGGTATTTTTGTTTGTCGTAAAAGTATTGAGAGTATTATATAATATTAAAATAGTGGAAAAAGGTGCAGAAAAGCCTGCTGAGCCGGTTACGGCTGAAACATTCCTGCGAATTGCTTCGGATTATTTTGGTTTGGCCGATGACACAGCACCGTTAGAACT
>CAZSHK010000038.1:3371-7699 GCA_964606965.1 uncultured Candidatus Saccharibacteria bacterium | reverse complement strand
GCAGGACTCATAAGCCTGAGGTCAGTGGTTCAAGCCCACTCGCCGCTACCAAGTTTTATACTTTGTTATAGTTGAAGCATGGCGGAAGTTAAAGAGATTCTAGTCGGGGTGGTTCACAACGGCCAAAAAGCCCTGATTATTGAGCGCGCCGCTGATAGCAGTTATGACCCCGCCCGTTGGGAATTTGTGTCGGCTTTCATTGAAGGCGGTGATATTGCGCAGCAAGCAGCTGAACGTATTAAAAAGGAAACTGGTCTTGAAGTGACTTTAATGAAAGTGGGTGAACCCTTTAGGGTTGATGATGAATATGGGCAGTGGCTAATCCACCCATTACTGTTTAAGCCGGTGACCGAACAGATTAAACTGGACCTCGATCATACTGGCTACGCCTGGGTCACTGCGGAACAACTAACCCATTACAATACGGTTCGCGAACTCGACAAAAATTTACAAGCTTTTGGTTTAAGTCGAATCTAAACCGCCAAATAAATCATGAGTGATATAAACCGCCGGCTGACATAAAAACATATTAAAAAAGCTTGCACAGCATAAGAACTTCGTTTTAAAATTAAATTCCAGTATGGCTACTGGGACAACAAAAATTATAACCTCACAAGCACCCGCTTCGGCGGGTGTTTTTTTGCCCGGAATTGAATCTCTCGCCGCCTCGTATGAGGCCGTCATTGACGACGCTCAAACTAACTCGCGGAATTTTTTCTTTAGAAATCATAGTTTATTGCGCGATAATCGCGGAACAATACTAGCGGCTGGCTTGGATGACACAGGTAATTTTGTGGGCCTTTTTGATTACCCAAAGGTTTATGACGAAACCTTACCCAGTGCCACTAGAAACATGTTGCTTGGTCTTGATGCAAGTCGTTGGGAAAAAGGAGAATATGCTTGGGAAATATATGATGGAGAGATTGGTCATAAGCAAAGCGTACGGCAGTTATATATTGGTCCAGATGGTATGCAGGCCTTGCGGCAGACCTATGATCACCAAGGTATTCTCCAGTCTACTGTTGCTGAAGAGCCCGCAGAATTATGGGGAACTATCAAAGACTGGCTAGAACACGACGCACTAGACATGCACATTGAACAACGGACTGGTAAAAGAAAGCGCGCCGAGGCGCATCTGGTGGAATTTATTGGTGATTCTATAGAAAAATATCAACCATTAAAATTCCTAAAGCTCGTCGATCAACTTGATGCCAGTATAACCAAGGCTGGTTTTAGCCATGGTGAGCCAATTAGGCCGAAACTGCCGATAAGTACGGGGTGGAACGAGGCCAGTAAAGCAGTGTTCTTAGACAGAATGGCTGAGTTGCGTGAGACAAACAGAAAAGAGACTGAACAAAAAGGATTAGTTGTCAGTGAAGTTGTGTCAAAAGAAGAAATAAAAATAGAAAGCGTGGATATTGATGATACCGATTCCGGCCCGAGCCCGAAAAGTGCTCAGGGTGTTCTTATAGAAGTATAAGACCTTATTCTATCCAGCAGACAATTTCGGCGTTTGGTATCCGGCTAGCATCGGGTTTTGTTGGGTCCGTGGTGTTATAAACCATATCGGGCAAAATATGGCTGCGTAGTGCACGGCCGAAAGCACCGTGGGCTACAACCAGCACATTATCATAGGGTAATGTATGCAAAAACGTCAGTGCTTCTTTGGCGCGATCTAGTAATTCGTCGCGCGACTCGGCGTCAGAAACACCATCAATATCGAAGTCAGGCTGCCAGGGTTGACCGTCCATGGAACCAAAATGCCTTTCAATAAATAGGGAATTTGTGTGAATCTTATCCGCCGGGTAGCCTATTTCTTTGGCGATTATTTTAGCTGTGTCCTTAGCGCGTGATAGTGGCGACACCACAATGTAATCAATATTCAAATCTTTTGCCAGTTTTCCAGCTGCTTTCGCTTGGGCACGTCCCTTAAGCGTTAGTTTGGTTTCGCTATGGCCGGTGTACTGGCCACCAACGTTCATGTGGGTTTCACCGTGCCTAACATAATAAAGACGTTTCATGAGGTAAGATTATACAGTGAATATAACGCTTAAGCCTGGTACTTATATTGTGGCCGTGTCTGGCGGGGTGGATTCAATGAGCCTACTGCACTTGGTCAAGGACGAACCAATTGTAAAGATTATCGTGGCCCACTTCGACCATGGCATTCGCGAAGATTCTAAAACCGATAAGCAATTGGTTAGACAGGTTGCGGAATCTTACGGTTTACCATTTGTTTATGATGAAGGCAGGCTTGGTAAGAATGCCAGTGAAGCTGATGCTAGAGAAGCACGCTATAAGTTTTTGCGCCATTTGCGTGACGTAGCCCATGCCAGCGCCATTATTACCGCCCACCATCAAGACGACGTTCTGGAAACGGCCATCATGAACTGGCTGCGCGGCACTGGCCGCCGCGGCTATACGGCACTGAAAAACGATCATGAGTTGCTCAGACCGTTTCTGGATACACCAAAACAAGAGATCATTAATTACGCCAAAAGTAATAAATTAGAGTGGCGTGAAGATAGCACAAACCAAGACACAACCTATCTTCGTAATTTTATTCGACACAAGGTTGCACCAAAGCTAACAGCCGGACAGCGGTCTGACATGCTAGCCTCAATTAATGAGCTTCGCCAGGTTAATGATCAGATTGACGAAAAATTAATCCATTTCTTACACACCCAACCCAAAAAACGGCACATTGATCGACATTGGTTTACTATGTTGCCGCACGATGTCGCCCTGGAGGTGATGGCAACGTGGCTGAGGCTCAATAATTGTCAGTACGACAGTAAGCTACTTGAGAAATTGGTAGCCGGCGCCAAAACCCTGGCTAATGGTAAGCAAATGGACATCGATAAACAACATATACTGATTGTTAGAGATCACCAATTGGCACTCATGGGGCGAGAGCGCTAGCGTCACAGACGAGCGTGGTATATAATATCCCTTCGTATGGATAATAAACGCTTTCGTGTGAACCCAGGTGGAGCAAAAAACAACCGCCGTGGTCTTAAAAATATCGGTTTTGCAGCTATTTTAATTCTTTTTGGTCTAGTTATCTTTGCCGCCTATGGCCAGCCTTCGCAGCTCAAAGAAATTCCCCTGTCCCAAATTGTGCAAGAAGCCAACAGTGGCCAGTACCAGAAAATTCAAGTCAACGGCAACGCTTTAACGGTTACTAAGAAAGGCGACGACAAAGCCAGTGTTAAATCTTATAAAGATGCTACATCCAGCCTAAAAGACGAGGGTGTTGATTACTCTAAGGTAACAGTCGATACGCGTCCCGAATCAAATGCTGGCAGTACCTGGGTCAATGTTGGTGTTTCAATACTGCCGGTGATTATTATTAGTGCTGTTTTGTTCATCATGCTCAGGAGTGCCCAGGGCCAGGGCAATCAAGCTATGTCCTTTGGCAAAAGCCGTGCCCGGCTATACGGCAACGAAAAAGATAAAGTAGTCTTTAATGATGTTGCTGGTTCCGAAGAGGCCAAGCAAGACTTGCAGGAAGTCGTGGAGTTTTTGAAGTTCCCCAAGAAATTTGAATCAGTCGGTGCCAAAATCCCCAAGGGAGTACTTTTGGTTGGCCCACCTGGAACTGGTAAAACCATGCTGGCGCGGGCTGTTGCCGGAGAGGCCGATGCACCGTTCTTCAGCATTTCCGGTTCAGAATTTGTTGAAATGTTTGTTGGTGTAGGTGCTAGCCGGGTACGTGATTTGTTTGCCAAGGCTAAGAAAAATGCTCCGTGCATAATCTTTATTGATGAAATTGATGCTGTTGGACGCCGTCGCGGTAGTGGTATGGGTGGTGGCCACGATGAGCGCGAGCAAACACTTAATCAGATTTTGGTTGAGATGGACGGATTTGAGCAGGGCACAAACGTTATTGTTCTGGCTGCGACCAACCGGAGCGATGTGCTTGATCCGGCATTACTACGCCCGGGTCGGTTTGACCGCCGGGTCAACATTGATCTGCCTGACCGCAAAGACCGCGAAGCAATTCTGAAAATACACTTTGCTAAGAAACCTATGGGTAGCAGTGTGGACCTAGACGCTTTGGCGGCAAAGACGGCCGGCAGTAGTGGCGCCGACCTGCAAAACATTGCTAATGAAGCAGCCATAATTGCCGCTAGACACAACCGCAAAGAAATTAACCAAGATGACGTTACGCATGCTTTTGAGAAAGTCGCGATTGGTCCAGAGCGCAAGAGCAAGGTAATGAGCGAGAAAGAAAAAGAACTGACGGCTTACCACGAAGCTGGGCATGCCATTGTTGGACACGTTCTACCTGATAGCGACATGGTGCATAAAGTTACCATTATTCC
>CAZSHK010000038.1:0-3271 GCA_964606965.1 uncultured Candidatus Saccharibacteria bacterium | reverse complement strand
GATCAAGTATTCCATGTTGATGAGGGTATGATGATGGACAAGCTGATGCATGAGCGGACCTACTCTGAAGACACTGCCAAGCAAATTGATGAAGAAGTTGAAAGTTTAATTAGTGAAGCAGCCAACAGGGCGCGTGCAGTTATAAAAGCTAATATGGATAAATTGGAAACACTCAAAAAGCATTTGTTAGAGAAAGAAACCGTAGAAGCCGATGAGGTACTGAATATCCTTAAGGGTTCGACCATGCCAAAAGCCGCCGCTCTGTATTAACTGCATATGACCAAAAATATTGATCTGGTTGGACTGATTTAATTTTGGGGTGTTTTTAGATGTGGCTTATCAATATAATAGAGGCGAATGAAGCAATTTCTCCAACGGGCAAACAAACGCATTACTTTTGGTAACGCTGCCTCTCTACTAATGGTGGCGACGCTTATGAGTCAGCTGCTGGGCTTTTTTCGAAACCGTTTAGTAAGCGCCAACTTTACGCGTATTAACCCTGGCAGTACTGATGCCTTCTTTGCGGCTAACCAGATTCCGGACTTTTTCTTTCTAACAATTGCAGCCGGTGCACTAGGGGTTGTATTGGTACCGGTTCTGGCCGATCGCCTATTTAAAGGTGACAAAAAGGGCGTGTGGGAAATTACTAACAGTATGTTGAACGCCATGACCATTGTCATGCTAGTCGTGGCTTTAATAATTCTAGTTTTTGCTCGCCCACTGCTGCATTATATTGTGGCGCCAAAACTGCCCGCCGAGCAACTGAATCAGGCTGTTACCATCATGCGTTTGATTGCCCTCAACCCGCTGCTTTTTACACTTTCGGGAATTATTACAAGTGTGCAGCAAACATTTGGTCGATTTTTTTTCTTTGCACTGGCACCACTATTTTACAACCTGTCGATCATTATTAGCATTTATGTCTTTAAGGATCATTTGGGCGTAATTGGTTTAGGCGTAGGTGGCATGATAGGAGCAATAGCTCAATTATTAGTAGCCTGTCTTGGTTTAATCGGCCTCGGCTATCATTACAGACCCAAGATCAACTTGGTGTCAGATGATTTCCGTTTACTTATGCGCAAATTACCAGCGCGCTCAGTGGACCAGGGGATTGATTCTATTAACAGCATTGTTGAAACCAACCGGGCAACAACGCTTGGTACTGGCGCTGTTACATACTACAACTTTTCAACCACGCTCATGAATGTGCCGGTGATGCTATTTGGTACAGCTATAGCTACCGCCGCTTTTCCTAGACTGGCTGACCGGCTGAGCCAAGGCCGTCCCGACCTATTCCATCGCGACTTCTTCAAGATACTGCGCATTATGATATGGCTGGCTCTTCCTGTAGTTGTTATTGGTTATTTTACCCGCGGCTACCTAGCGCGTTTGCTATATGGTGATGTATCGCCGCAGGTTGCGGTCATCTTTGGTTTTTTTGCGGCCTGTATTTTTTTCCGGATTATTTACACTATAATTTCGCGCTATTTTTATGCCCAAAAAGATACCAGTACGCCACTGCTAGTATCATTATTTGCAATCGGTCTTAATATTTTTCTGGCCTTTCATCTGTCTAAGGCCGATGCCTACGGGGCGCCCGGTCTGGCCATGGCTCAGTCTATCGTGGCCGCAACCGAAGTGATTCTATTATTTATAATAATGTTTTTGCGTGATCCATATATTTTGAACCGGGCCTTCTGGGGTGCCTGTCTGAGGATTGTGTCGGTTACCGGCTTCAGCTTGTTAACGGCATATATAATGGTTTCGCTATTGCCATTACGTCTAACTGATCGAGGTCTTATAACCCTAGGTGCAAAGCTGGGCAGTATCGCTTTTGTTACGTTTGCTGTACATATATCCATTTCCTGGCTGTTTGGACTTGAAGAGGTTGATCCAATTATCGATAAGATTCGAAAAATTATTCTGAAACCGGTAAGAATACAGTAATTAACTGGCTATTGTATCTTGCGGTGGATCGATACGATCGGCTAGGGCGGTGAGGATAGCTGCAGAAGTAATGCCACCAGCAACAATTCTTTCAAGGCGCTGTGCGTGAGAGCGTAGTAAACCAGCTGCAGCGAAGAGAAAATCTGGATTTGCTCCAGAGATAAAGATTACTTTGTGTTCCACTGAACTGACTACATCTTTTTGCCAAGAAGGATTAGTAGGTTCTTCAACTTTACCTGGCAAGCTCTCGAGTTGTTGTTGCATAAAAGCAAAGCTGAAATCAACATCTGATGGTGTAGTGGGTCGGTCGCCGTTACCTCTGCTCATGATTTATATTATAGCATATATAGTTATAATTTGTCAATCAAAACAGAACTGTTACACTAGTAGCCATGCAACAGGATAAGATAAGAAATTTCTGCATTATTGCCCACATCGATCATGGTAAGTCTACTTTGGCTGATCGTTTGCTGGAACTTACCGGTACGGTCGAGATGCGCAACATGAAAGCGCAGCTGCTGGACAAGATGGATCTGGAGCGCGAAAAGGGCATTACTATTAAGCTTGCCCCGGTACGAATGAAGTACCAAGAGTATGAGCTAAATCTGATTGATACACCTGGCCATGTTGATTTTAGCTATGAAGTCTCACGCAGTTTGGCGGCTTGTGAAGGGGCACTTTTGGTTGTTGACGCATCTCAGGGTATTCAGGCCCAAACTTTGGCCAATGTTTATTTGGCCCTAGCAGCCGATCTGATGATTATCCCAGTGCTTAATAAAATTGATCTGCCGGCAGCTAATGTGGAACGAGTCAGTCAAGAAATTATTAGTTTGCTGGGCTGCAAGGCTGAGGACATCTTGCACATTTCAGCCAAGACAGGCGAAGGGGTAGAGGAAGTACTTAAAACAATTGTCGAAAAAGTACCGCCGCCAATCGGCAAGTCGGACCAACCAACCCGCGCACTAATTTTTGACAGCTATTACGACGATTACCGCGGCGTTATTCTTTACATTCGGGTGGTTGACGGCGCTATTGCAAAGAGCTCACCAATTAAAATGATGGCAACAACAGCGGAGGGTATTGCTTTAGAGGTGGGAACGTTAGCACCAGAAATGAAGACGGCAGTAGAAATCAAAGCTGGCGAGATTGGCTACATAGTAACCAATCTTAAAAGTACGCGTGAAGCAAAAGTTGGCGACACTGTTACATTGGTCCAGCGTCCAGCTGCTAATGCATTGCCTGGCTACAAAGACGTCAAACCGTTTGTCTATGCCGGCTTTTTCCCGCAGTCCAACGAGCAGTACCAGGAACTAAAAGATGCTAT
>CAZSHK010000037.1:4050-7715 GCA_964606965.1 uncultured Candidatus Saccharibacteria bacterium | reverse complement strand
GCGGTGTCGCGCTTCAAGAACAGATACCAAGTTATCAGCCAACCAACGACCAAGTAGACTAGAAAAACCAGGGCGGCCTTACCTGGTGCCAAATGTCCGCTGTTAGGCCCACCTTGCTGAGTCTCTGGCGATGCCAACACCTGGTTCAGGGCCGAGAAAGGTAAAAAAACAGTGTTCTTTTTGAGCAACAAACTCGATAAAGCCTCTAGGGGTCCGGGGATCAGGAAAAAGGCCACAATTGCTCCAACTTGGTTACGAATCAGCCCAGCCATCAGTAGTGCCATCATAGCCATACCCCAACCATAGAACAGACAATGCCAGAGCACGGTTGATAGTTGGATTGTTTGCGGCGCTAAATGATGGCCAGCCATATGAATACCTAAATTGGCAAACAGTGGTGATAACACCGAAACGATTAACGTCACTACCACACTAAAAATAGTGACGGCCAGGACTTTAGCCAGTAATACACGGCTGCGGCTTTTGGCGGCTGTTAAGCTATAGACGATGGTGTTGTAGCGGTATTCATGAGTAAGCAATAGCAATCCCACTAAACCAATAAAACCAGCCAGTGCATTAATGGCCTGGGTGGATTGGCTTGCTAGGTAGAATGGCTTGTTCAAGTCGACCGGCACTGCCTTTATACCTTGAGCGTAAAACGCGAAAAATATAAGTGCCGCCAGACATATACCCAGCGTATAGTAAGTCGAGCGTACGCTTAGTATCTTGCGAAACTCAGCGCGTAATGTACTCCTCATGACTTACCTTCTTTGGCTTGATACTCTTCGGCACCGGCTGTAATCTCCAGGAAGACTTCTTCTAGTGAAGGGGCGTGGTTGGCAAGCTCTAAAATTGGTAGTCCGCCGGCAAACGCCAACTGACCAATGTCATCAGTCGTTAATCCAGATACCATCAGCCCCTCTTTACTTTTAGTAAATGAAGCCGAGCGTTCATTCAGAAGCTTTTGTAGTTTGGCTAAGTTTTTCACGCGCACAAAAGTAGCGGCCTGCCCGCTGCCGGCAATAAGATCTTTAACCGATGTGTCGGCTAGCAGTTTACCCTTACCAATAACAATGACATTCTCTGCCATCAGGGACATTTCGCTAAGCAAATGACTGGATACAAAGACGGCGTGGTCGCCTTTGGCGTAGTCTTTTAAGAAATCACGTAGCCAGGCAATACCCTCGGGGTCTAACCCGTTGGCCGGTTCATCTAGTAAAAGATATTTGGGCTTACCTAGAATGGCCGCGGCTATGCCTAGGCGTTGACTCATGCCTAGGCTGAATTTACCTGGCCCCTTTTTGGCAACATCCAGTAGCCCAACTATATCTAAGACTTCATCAACGCGGCTAGCCGGAACATTCCCAGCATCAGCCAGTATTCGTAAATGGTTGCGTGCAGAACGAGTGGGGTGAAAGGCCTTGGCTTCTAGCAGCACACCCACAACACTGGAAGGTTGTACGTACTCATTTAATTGTTTCCCGCTGTAATGTGTCTGGCCTTTACCACTTGCCAGCCCGAGCATCAGGCGCATGGTTGTAGACTTGCCGGCACCGTTAGGGCCAAGGAAGCCAGTGACTTTGCCGGTCTCAACTTCAAATGAAATATCATCAACAGCCAGTTTTTTATGAAAGCGTTTACTGAGATGTGAAACCTTTATCACGATACTCTCACTATACAAGCAAGGCTGTGTAGAGGTCCAATAATTTTCAACTAGTTACTTATTGAGCTGTAAGGCGTTGTCTTCAGCTTGTAGCAGACCTGGCCGGCGGCATGCTTTGATGCACTTATATAAGTTGTGTAACCTTCGCTGTCGGTGGAATTATCGTAGCTTGAATATGATGAATAGTTGCTAGGCTTCGAGGCTTTAGTAAAGGTTACGCAGAGCTGGTATGCAAGAGCGGTTGGCTTTATGTACTGTGAGATATTAACCCCAGTGTTTTTTTGCAGTTGTATTGGTGTCGATGTCGCAATAACACTGTATTTTATTTCGCCCTCATCAACTAATTTCTTGGCGTCGCCAGTATAGCCAACAGCACTTAGATTTTCTGGTAGCCGCTTATTTTTATCAGCATAATCATTTACACCATTACTAATAGCATGGATATTTTCTTCTATAAGTCGGTCATGACGGGTTGATCGTTCATGGGCTACTGGGCCAATAATGCCCAAAACTGAAACCACTCCAATTGTTACAGACATAAAAAGTATGAAAAAACGTTTTATCCAAGGAAAGCGCACTGGATTAACAATTCTAAGTAAGACCGCTGCATACAGAATGGCTACAAAAATTGCCGTATATAAGGCTATCTGGCTACTAGTTGTGTCGCTGCTGCTAGTGAACAAGGTAACCAATGAAATTACAATGGCAATGACTGCACCAATGCCAAATAGGGCAAATATTACCGCATGAACAACAAAAACCAAGGCTGAAGCGCCTGTTTTTTTATGTGTTTCACTCTTTGAGTAGAATATGTCACAAATAATGGAAATTGGCAGTAGAACTAGGACAGCGGCAATTGCATATGGTGTGAATCCGCCAGTTTCTGCATCATTTACAAAGCTAGCAATAACCGAACCAGTCAGCATAGACATGACCAACACGGTCCAACCCCAAAAAGCATAGGTCAGCCACTGTAACACAATAATGCCGGGTGCCGGGTGTGGACTTTCAGGTGCCGCAGGCGCTACTGGTTGTAGGGGTGGTTGGGCTGTGGAGTCAACGGAAACAACCGGTGCTGGCGGTAAAGGTGCCGATTGCTGGTAACTTTCATTAACCGGTGTCACTGGCTGCGGTGCTAGTTCAGGTGATGGCTGAAAAGGAGGGTTCGAAGGTGTAGGTGGTTGAGAAGATCCAATAGGTCCTGGCGTTTGTTGGGGTGTTGGGTTTTGATCCATATCAATAGTGATGTTTTGTTGCTTGCTGGCAGTATATCAAAGCACAACCACTATGCATATACAGCTAGTCTCTTAAGCAACTCTGTGCTTGATTTTGCTTGCATGAGCTGTTCACGTAGCTCCTTGGCTCCATCAAAACCATTGACGTATATTTTGCAGAATTTATTTAGTATATGCACCTTGCGTTCGTTTTTCTGCCAGGTCTTGGCGAACAATTCGACGTGTTTTTTGTAGAGCGCCAACTTCTGCTCTTTAGTGTAATTAGGCCAAGGACTTTTTTGAGCAAACACAAATGGGTCATCAAAAATTCCGCGACCGATCATGATGCCGTCTAGCGCGTATTGAGTCGCGAGTTGAGAGCCTTGAGCTCGAGTCATAACGTCACCATTGCCAACGATTAACGTGGCGGGGGATAGGTCGTCGCGCAGTTTTTTGACTTCACCAATTGCTTGCCAGTTGGCCGGTACTTTGCTCATTTGCGACCTAGTGCGTCCGTGTATAGTTAACATGTTAAGTTTCTGTTTTAACAGCAAATCATGCCAGTTGTAGTCAATTTCCCCGAATCCTAGCCGGGTTTTAGCTGAGACGGGAAGGGAACCACTTCCCTCTTTAGTTGCTTGAATAATCTCCACTGCCCTGCCCCAGTTCTCTGGCAAAATAAAGGCGCTACACGCACCGTTCTGGACGACATTCTTGATAGGACAGCCAAAGTTTAAATCAATGCCATCGTACCCCATGCGCGCAATATCTTTGGCTGATTTATAAAA
>CAZSHK010000037.1:1735-3950 GCA_964606965.1 uncultured Candidatus Saccharibacteria bacterium | reverse complement strand
AGTGTCAGGCCATAGAAATACCAGACTGTTTTAAGCCAACCAGTTTGTAGTTGAGCGCCTAGTTTCAATGAATGTATAAAAATAAGTACCATAGCAGCATCAGTTGCATACTCGATGTATTTCCACCAAGATTTATGACGAAAAAGCCGACGAAACTCGTAAGCCAAAAAGACTAATAAAGCCGTCATGGCAATCACTATGTATACCCCCATTTTCGGACCAACAAATTGAAGTTCACTGCCCGGCGGTAACCCCAGACCATCTCGCCATAGCTGCCAGGCTAGTAATCCTGGATGAACTAATATGGCTACCAGCACAAAAAAACTGGTGACTTCAAAGTAAGGTTTCAGAACTTGTCTATCAACTTTTAGGTATTGGCGCAGCACACTGGCAAGGTAATGCGACCACATCAAACTGAAGGCCAGCAGACCAAACAGCGGAAAAAGACTGTACGGGCTTAGACTATCAAATTGCCAACTAAGTCCCTGCCCCCAAGCCACAAAAGCAATTACAGCTACCAACAAACTCAATGCCCAAGCAAACACCTGCACAAAGCGTTCCCTATTCATATATAGAGCATACCAAAAAACTAAGCAGTAAGCGGCAGTGAAAATATTAACAGTAAAACCGGTTAAGCTACTCTAATATGGTCCGATAAGGAGTTTAATGCTGTGAAGAAATGGTTATTAATTGTAAGCGCCTTCATTCTGGTAGTTTCGGCGGGTCTGCTGTTGTGGCAGAATCATACTAATAATGAGCAGTTGACGACGAAAACACCTACCGATACATCTCAAGCCAATGTGACCGTAAAACCGTCAATTGCCAATACACCGGAGCCGGCGACCACTGCTAAGCCTCCCGAGCGGGCAGATTATTTATATAACACCTACACGCAGTCTTCGCACACAAATCGTTACGACGACTTGAAAACTAAAAAGTACATTACCGACTCTATGTACAAGAGTGCCCAAGAAGCTAAAGAATACGATCTAATAACCTGTAGTCAGAATCCCGCAAAAACATATACCATCCAGACAAATAAAGAAACCGCAACGATCATAACTTTAACTGTAGTGGGCCAATATGATCAAAAAGCGCGTGACTTTACCGAAACATGGGTAAAAAACGGTGACATCTGGCAGCTGGACAACGTCATCTGCCCCACCACCTAAAACTAAACTAAACGCCCTGGCTTTGCGAGGCCTTGATGGCTTCTTTGCAGTAAAACTTAACGGATTTGGATAGTTTGTATTCAGGTTTTTCTAAATCATCTACACTCAGCCAGTGAATATCCAAATGCTCAGCAGAAAGTTTGTGCTGGTTATTCTTTGCTCTAGCAAAATAAACCAGTGCAATATGTTTATGGGGCGCGTTCGCCTCATGCACATCCATATAATTAGGTGTTAACAAGAATTTTGTGTCCGTAGTTTCTACGCTGGGCTTGCTACTCAGTACGTCTACCTCTAGACCTGTTTCTTCTTCTATTTCTCTAAACAGGGCCGTTTCCACATCTTCGTTTAATTCAATGTGTCCACCCATTGGTATCCATTTATCGTACTTGGGGTGATGAACAAGTAGTACTTTGTTTTCGTGGACAATATAGACCGAAGTAACAAAATCATACAGCTCGTGAATATGTGGCATACACGAACTATAACAGACAGGGCGACATTGTGTTTTCCACGCCTAGCAAGGTTTAAAGCACTTCACTTACCGTCTGGCTAATCTGTGGATTTGTTCTTTCGCTGCTCGCCCTAAAATGCCGCCATGAACTTTAATTTCAAATGGCGTAGCTTCAATTATTTGATTCATGGAAATGTTTGGTACCATTGTCTCTTCATTTGGGGCACCATAATAGAACTCTTTAATTTTGGCTTTCACAGCAGCGCTCGTACACATAGGACACGAAGCAGCATTAGAAACAATTGAATAACTGGACAGGTCATTTGTAGCAAGTTTTTTACCTGCTTCGAATAAAATATTAATCTCAGCATGAGCAGCTGCGTTGTTAGTTGAATTAACCGTATTTTTAGCACTTAACACTACTGTACCGTTGGCATCAATAAGTAATGCAGCGAATGGAAGATTACCTTGGGAAGCCGTTTCTTCAGCCAGCCTCATAGTCAAATTGATAAGTTCTTCTTGTTTTTCGATAGGTAACGCCATATTAAATATCCTACCAGACTAGTTGTTACATTGAGGCATTAACGAAATT
>CAZSHK010000037.1:0-1635 GCA_964606965.1 uncultured Candidatus Saccharibacteria bacterium | reverse complement strand
TGGTCTTTGGCCCAGCCACCAATGGCCATACCAATGCCAAACAACATAGCAATGCTAAGCACTAAGAAAGGCACAAGCTCAATAAAGTTACCGCTCACTCGTAAATCAAATACTGTTATTGCTACTACAAACATTAGAGCGATTGACATAATACCTATAACCGATTGGCTGGTCACATTGGCTACAAAATATTGCCAGACCCGTAGCGGTGTAGTGTGCAGACGGCGCAGCACACCTTGTTTCTTAAGCTCCGGGAAAACATTTACCGGGCCGAAAATTCCAAGACCAATAATGCTGAAGCCGATTAAGCCGGCAAAAGTATAATCAAACTGTTTCAGATTTTTGATGTTCAGTTGTTCGCTAGCGACAGTAAACGGTACAGCCGATTTAACCAGTTTCCCATTAATTTCAGCAAAGACGGAATTAAGTACTGACTCTAGTGTTTGGGCGGCCGACTGACTGTTATTTGTGTAATAAATCTTAGCTTGACCACTGGGGTATTGGCCGTTTTTAACAACGCCAAAGTCGTCGCCAAGTACAATAGCGGCATCTAACTGGCCGCGACTCATTTTTTCCTCAGCTTTATCAAGTGTTTTGACGTTACCATCAATCTTAAACATCTTGTTGTGGTTGAGCTGATCATCAAATTGGCGTGCAAAAGTGGTGTCTGATTGATTTATCAGTGCCACCTTGAACGAAACCCCATTATTTTTTCCAAAAATACCGCCAAAGACAAACAGGAAGATCAACGGAAATAGAAAGATAAAGAAGATAGCCGTTTTGTCGCGAAAAGCCCGCTTAATACCAATGCGGGCAAAAGTAATTATAGGCAGTAGTGATTTACCCATTAATCTCTTAGCTCCTTACCGGTCAGATCAATAAAGACATCTTCTAGGTCTGCCTGCTCAACATGTTGCTCTTTTGTAAAGCCTTTGGCTAGTAGATCTTTGACCAGCTTTTTAGGTGTATCAAGCGCAATAATCTTGCCGTTGTCCATAATAGCCACCCGGTCGCAGAGCAGTTCGGCTTCTTCCATGTAATGAGTTGTCAGGAGAACTGTCACGCCATTTTTACGGGTTTTCTGGATAAGATTCCAAAGGTTGCGCCGAGCCTGCGGATCAAGGCCGGTGGTAGGTTCGTCCATAAAAAAGACTTTGGGCTTGTGCACCAGCGAGGCAGCAATACTAAAGCGTTGTTTCTGCCCGCCGGAAAGGTCTTCGACATAACTACTGGCTTTTTCAGTTAGACCAACCTCTTCCAGAAGAGCCATAGCGTGCACTCTAATACCATAGGCTGAGGCCAATTGCTGCAACTGCTCAGTTAGTTCGACCTTGTCCATGAAAGCCGGAGTCTGTGGCTGTACGCCAATAATGTATTTAACTTTTTGGGGTTGTTTGGCAACATCCAGACCATGGACTGTAATGGAACCCTCGTCAATTGGGCGAATTGTTTCAATCATCTCTAGGGTAGTAGTCTTGCCAGCACCGTTTGGCCCGAGGATTCCAAAGATTTCGCCTTCTTTGATATCGAAGCTAATACCATCAACCGCAACCTTACCGTCGTAGGACTTCTTAAGATTACGCACTTCAACAATCGGCTTCGCCGTTTTACTACTCGCCATTTCCCCAATTATAC
>CAZSHK010000036.1:5905-8043 GCA_964606965.1 uncultured Candidatus Saccharibacteria bacterium | reverse complement strand
GGGTTGTCCTTATTATATATAGTCAATACACCGTCACTGACTACCACGTGATCACCAGGCAGACCGATTACGCGTTTAATAAGTTGTTTATCTCGCCCTTGGGCGTCATCATGCAGGCCCCGCTTTATAAATATGATAATGTCACCTCGGTGTGGAATATAGTCGTGGCCAGTCAGGCGGGCTAAACTGCGGGCAGTTTTAACGACAATCAAACGGTCATGGTTCTGCAAGGTGGTTTCCATGCTAGGTCCGTCAACCTCGTAGGATTGGAAAACAAAGGCCGTTAATAACAGGGCAATGAGCGGGGCTGCTAAGAGGATGAGAATGGTTGAAAGTATGCTCTTAAAGCCTTCTCGGCGGTCTTTTACAACCGGATCTGCCGCTAGCACAGCAGAGGTATCTTTAAGGGCTGGCGATGGCGGCAAGGGGCTACTCTTTGGCACCTTCTGAGGATCTATTGGGTTAAATGCGGGATCTTCCATAAGCTTATTTAGGATTCTAACTATAGCGTACATTAGTCATTCTGCCCACGAGAGTTTGCTAATTCACGGCTTTATTTTCAGTAAATTCGGGTTTGCTTGGGCCTAATGAAAACGCTATACTTGGCCTTACTTGTTATGCATTTAACGTTGGACATCTCTTGCTTTTCATGGCTCACCACGGAAGGAACCTAGGCCTAAGTGCATGGATAATTTCAGAAAACCAAAAAACCGCACCCGCCGCAGTAAAGGACTTGTTGACGGCTTTATAAAACCCACCGGTAAAAAGGCGGCTGGTAGTATTAATTTTCAAGATAAAAAACGATCTGGTCATCAGATAACTATCGATGATTTTCGACGACCCAATGGCTTTCAACCAGCTGACCGGACAAATATTTTACCGCCCATAAAAGCTGATCGTCCCAGAAGGCCAGCAACAGCAGGAACTACGCCAATGCCGTCACCAAAACGAGTGGCCAAGCGCAGCCATAGAGCGAGGCGTTATGCTTTTCGGGGTGTTCTGACTCTATTTCTGGCAGTTATTCTGACCAGTGCCTTTCTATTTGGCAAAGCCTGGTGGAAAGCCCGTCACATATTCAAGGGTGGCGGTAATGCTGTGGCTTTACAAGAAAATGTCGACCCCTCATTATTAAAAGGCGAGGGCGATGGCCGGGTTAATATTCTTATACTTGGTAAGGGCGGTCCGGGGCATGATGGTCCAGACCTGACCGATACACTACTAATTGCCAGTATCGATCCTATTAATAAAGAAGCGGCCTTGTTGAGTATCCCGCGCGATCTATACGTAAAGACAAACAGCGGGTCATCAAAGATTAATGCTGTTTATGCTACCGCGAAAGAACGCGCGCTTTACGGTAAGAAACAAACGACCGAGACAAAAAAGGCGGCCGAAGCGGCCGGTATTGATGCCATTGAAAGCACAGTTGAAACTGTCACCGGCATACCTATGCACTACCATCTGATGGTAGACTTTACTGGCTTTAAAGATGCTATTGATACGGTTGGTGGCATTACTGTAAACGTACCCGAAGCCTTGTATGACCCATCAGTTGCCTGGGAAAACCATAACGACCCCCTTATTGCTGCTAAAGGCCTGCAGAACATGAAGGGTACCCAAGCTCTGTTATATGCTCGTTCCCGACACGGCAGTGCCAGAGGTGACTTTGACCGAGCAGAGCGCCAGCGTCTCATTTTGTTGGCCCTCAAAGATAAAGTGCTAAGCAGTGGCACCTTTGCCAATCCAATCAAGGTCAATTCCTTACTAAGCAACTTTGGCGATCATGTTCAGACTAACTTCTCTGTAAATGAAATGCTAAGGGTTTATCAAATAGGCAAGGATATTAGTAGTAGCAGCGTCAAATCACTTGGCTTGGCTGATCCGCCAAACAATTTTGTGACCACCGGCAACATAGGTGGACTTTCCGTGGTGGTACCCCGGGCCGGCACCTATAACTACACCGAAATCCAGAATTATGTGCGTAATACCTTGCGCGATGGCTATATTAAGAATGAAAACGCCAGTATTTTAGTCCTAAACGGTACGACTATTCCAGGACTGGCTACCACTAAGGCTAATTCGCTGAAATCGTTTGGCTACAATGTTACCAGTGTTGCTGATGCACCGACCCAAAACTACAC
>CAZSHK010000036.1:0-5805 GCA_964606965.1 uncultured Candidatus Saccharibacteria bacterium | reverse complement strand
GTTCATATGGCTTCACGACTGGCCCGGATTAAACCAAAAAGCGGTGTTTCACATGTCCTTCATATTGGTCTGACAATACTCTTGCCAGCTTTGGTGTTTGTATTAGTTCGTATCAATGTTGTGCCGCTAGCTTTAACCGTCATTTTGCTGAGTAAATGGCGTATGTTTGCAGTTAAACCGCGCCATTGGCCGGCTAATATTCGGGCCAACGCGGTCGATCTTATAGTTGGTGTCTCAATACTAGTTTTTATGGCCCACAGCGTCACAACACCGTGGCAACTTATCTGGGCTGTTACCTATGGTGTTTGGCTGCTGTCTATCAAGCCGGGTTCTAGTACTTTTATGGTGTCTTTACAGGCATTACTGGCCCAAACGGCTGGTTTTATGGCCCTGTTTTTGCGGTGGGGTGATATTTCAACAGCCGGCCTGGTACTGGCTAGCTGGGTTATTGCTTACTCAGTCGCTCGACACTTCTTTAGTGTCTTTGACGAACCGATGATTCGTTTCTTGTCATATGCCTGGGCCTACTTTGCGGCCGCTTTAGTCTGGCTACTCAGCCACTGGCTGCTGTTTTATGGCGTGTTGGCACAGCCGACGCTATTAATAAGTGTCCTAAGCTTTGGCCTGGGAACACTCTACTATTTAGAGAAAACCGATCGCTTGAGTGTTTTAATTCGCCGCCAGCTCATTTTTGTAATGATCGCAGTTGTTATAATTGTTATCACGTTCTCCGACTGGGGAGATAAGACAATTTAACTCAGCTAGTTCTCAGGGAGGAGGGTTAAGCTTTTGACCGAACATATGGTGAAATTAGGGAATAAAAAGTTGCACGTATCTATGCCCGAACGGGCCAAAGCGCTAGGCGTTATATTTGTTTTACTAGTATCAGCAGCAGCCGGTTTTGCCGGCGGCTTGCTTGCTAATAATAGTCAGCGCAACCTAACAAGCACCTCCGCTCAGCAGCAGGTAGTTAGCAGTGAGGGCCAGCTGATAAGTAGCATAGCGAAAACTGTTGGTCCCAGCGTTGTCTCTGTAACCGTTACCAGCCAAAGCACGCAGCAAAGCATTTTTGGTTTTGCTCAGCCGGTTCAGCAAGAAAGCGCCGGCACCGGTATTATTTTGAACAGCGATGGCGTGATTGTGACTAATCGTCACGTGGTTCCGGCCGGGGCGGGCAGCGTTACTGTCGTTCTATCTGATGGTACAAAACTAGATAAAGTTGAAGTTATTGGACGTACTAACGAGAGCGACTCCATAGATGTGGCGTTTCTGAAGATAACTGATAAAAAGGGCAAGACACTAACGCCAGCCAAACTGGGCGATTCCAGTAAGATGCAGGTTGGTGATAAGGTGGTTGCTATTGGTAACGCTCTAGGGCAGTTCCAGAACACTGTAACTAGCGGCATTATCTCCGGATTTGGGCGCAGTGTAGTGGCTGGCGATGAAACTAGTAGCGAAAATCTACAGAATTTATTCCAGACTGACGCAGCAATTAACCAGGGCAATTCGGGTGGGCCCTTGGTTAACACTAATAGTGAAGTCATTGGCCTGAACACAGCTATTGCCGGTGATGCCCAAAACATAGGTTTTGCGATACCTATGAATGACATCAAGGGCTTAATTAACAGCGTGCTAAACACTGGTAAGGTCCAGCGGCCATATCTAGGTGTTCGCTATGTTTCGTTGACCGACGACTATGCATACCAGTTCAACCTCCCAGTCAAGCGCGGTGCTTATGTTGCACCCAATGACGGCCAACCTTCTATTGTGGCTGGCTCACCAGCTGAAAAGGCCGGCATAAAAGAAAAAGACATCATTGTTAAAGTCGATGGCACAAATATCGATGAGAACAACAGCCTAACGTCGGTTCTCGGACGACATAACGTTGGCGATAGCGTAACGCTGACAGTTAATCGTGATGGTAAGGAACAAAAGATTACCGCCAAACTTGAGGCGGCTCCAACAAATTAGGTTACAGGTTACAGTGAATAGGTGACAGAGCTTAGATCGGCTGAAACCTACAACCTCTAACCCGTAACCTTTTTGAATACTTGGATGAAGTCGTCTTCGGTTTCTAGAGCATACCCATGTTGCTCGGCAATTTTGGCGAGCGCTTTGTGCTGGAAGGGTAGAGACTCAGTGAGCACAAATTTTGCATGGGATTGCTTAAAAAGCTGTCGGTACAAATTTAGGCCATCCGGGCCACCAAAAATGGCAATTCGTGGTTCGTTAGCCGCGGCTTCGTTAATTTCATGGTCGTCGGGCACATAGGGCAGGTTAGCTAGCAAAACATCATGCTTGAGCTTGCTTGCATTTAGGAGGTTTGATTTTGTAATCAAAATATCCAGCTTGAACCGTTGTACGTTTAAATCGCACATTTTGATTGCAGCCTCATCCAGCTCTAACATTTCTACTGTTATAGACGGTAGTTCCAGCTTGGCGGATATGCCAAGCGCCCCTGAACCAGCGCCGACGTCACCTAGAATAAATGGTTGTTTAATTTTCAACGCTTTTAAGAGGTCAATCATTGTCTCTGACTCGGAGCGAGGCTCTAAAACGTCCGAATTTATCAAAAAGTCGCGTCCATAGAATTCTGTATGCCCGCGGACGTAGGCCAGTGGCAGATGAGAGGCTCGAGTGCCAATTTTGGCGTCTAACCTACTTAATTGTACAGTTGTTAGTTTTAGCTCGGGATGTGCCAGCAGCTGAGCACGATCTTTATTTGTCTCGTCTTCCAGCAAAACTAACGCATCCAAACGGGCCGTGCCAATACCGGCGGCTGTTAATTGTTGAACAGTTTTTTTAAGCCAGGTCTCAATTGTCATGAGTAATTAACTCATGCTCATAGGTCTGCAACGCTTCAATAAGATCGTCTATGTCGCCCGCTAATGCGCCTGGTAGGTTGCTGCGGGAGTAGCCTATGCGGTGGTCGGTTATGCGGTCCTGCGGGAAGTTGTAGGTCCGGATTTTTTCGCTACGATCGCCCGAGCCAATAAGTTTGCGCCGGGCGTCAGATAATTCCTTGGTTTCGTTATCTATTTTTTGCTGCAGTAGACGGGCCCTAAGCACGCTCATGGCTTTGGCTTTGTTTTTGATCTGCGACTTTTCGTCTTGGTTAGCCACTACTAAGCCAGAGGGAAGGTGGGTAATACGTACTGCTGAGTCTGTTGTGTTTACTGACTGACCACCGTGACCGCCAGAACGAAAAACGTCTATGCGCAGATCGCTTGGATTTATTTCTATATCAGTTTCTTCAGCTTCTGGCATGACTGCCACCGTTACTGTGCTGGTATGTATGCGACCCTGGCTTTCAGTTACGGGTACGCGCTGAACACGGTGTACGCCAGCTTCAAATTTGAGGTTTTTATAGGCGTCTACTCCACGCATAGCAAAGATAATTTCTTTAAAGCCACCGGCTTCGCTCGGGCTTTCAGAAATAAGCTCTGTTTTATAGTTATGGGTTTCGGCCCAGCGTGCGTACATACGATAGAGCTCGCCGGCAAACAAGCTAGACTCATCACCACCAGCAGCAGCTCTGATTTCTATAATGCAGTCGCGTTCATTGTTAGGGTCTTGCGGTGTCAATATTTCGGCCAGCCGGGCTTCAACGGCCTGCATTTTGGTATCAGTTTCATCAAGTTCGGTTTGGGCCAGTTCAGCCAGCTCGTCACCGCTCATAGACAATTCTTTGGCTTGCTCGTATGCGGTTTTTAGATGTTTTCGTTCGTCAAATAACGCCAATGCCTCTTCTAGGTAACTCAACCGTTTAGCCAGCTTAGGATATTCTTTAGAGCTAAAAATAGCCGGATCTTGTAGTTTGGTTTGCAGATCCTTATATTCTTCGCGAAACGTAGCTTCTTTAGAATCCATGATTTACTCCAGTATATATATAAAAACACCGGAAATGTTTAATTTTCCGGTGTCTCACTCAATCTAAGTTATTCTTCTTCAGCAGATTCTACAGCTTTGGCTGGTGCCTTGGCGGTTGGTTTACCCGCGCCGACTTTCTGTGTATCGGCAGATTTCTTAGTGCGGACTTTTTGGCCACGCTCTTTGGCTTCTTCACGCTTTTTAGCGGCGGCTGCTGAGCGGGCTTTAAATTTATCAACCCGACCTTCAATGTCGACTAATTTTTCTTGACCAGTGAAGAACGGATGTGACGCACTTGAAATATGTACGCGCAGGAGAGGGTACTCATTGCCATCTTCCCACTTAATAGTTTCTTCGGTGGCAACTGTAGAACGCGTCAAAAAAGCTGTGTCGTTGTTCAAATCCTGAAACACGACCAAGCGGTAATTGTCTGGGTGTAATTCTTTTTTCACTGCCCAAGCAGTATACACATCTGTTAGTTAGGGGTCAACCCACCAAAAAAGCAAAAAACTTAAACTTGGGGCGGAACTACAGTCGGCGGATTGAAGTTGTCGGCAGAACGAGAACGACGTCTTTTAAAGAAAATGAATAGGGCAAATCCCATCCCTATTAATATCAATATAATAGAGAAAACTATGCCCAAGCTTTTACCGCTAGATGTTTTGCCATTAGGCTGGGTAGTAGCTTCATTACCACTGTTGAGCTGCAGGTCTACATTACTATTTTCATTAGAATTATTTTCTGTGGCGTTGGTGGTGTCGCTGGTTGTGGAGGTATCACCGCTGCCGGAGCCAGCGCTAGTACCAGTCTTTTTGGTGCTTTGTGCGGCTGGCGGACAGTTTTGTTGATAGGCACTGCCATTATATGGACCACAACCGTAGGTTGAAGCGGCAGCACTGTTAGAAAAAAACAGCCCTACCGAAAGAAAAACTAGAACATACAAACATGTAAACTTTATGCTACTAACTAATTTGTGTAAATTTGCCATAATATTGCTTTTGTTTAGTTTACATATATAATACACGCTATAGCAAGTTAAAAATGAGGGTTTGCAATGTTTGGAAAGACAGAAGAGCTTTTAATAGTTCTGCTGATTATTCTTCTATTGTTCGGTGCTAAGAAGTTACCTGAATTGTCGCGTAGTATTGGGCAGTCGGTAAAAGAAGTTCGCAAGGGCTTTGCCGATGGTGCTGATGAGAAAAAGGATGAGAAGACAGATAAAAAAGCAGCCTAAGGAAACACGGTGGTTTTTACAAAAAATAAACACGAAACACCAATCGCCAGTCAGACTTTCCTGGACCACATTCAGGAACTGAGAAGGCGTTTATTCATTGTTGCCTTTGTATTTATAGTCGGCGGGTTCATTGGCTACGCTCTACATAACCAGATTATTAATTTACTAAAGCGTCCTTTTACAGAAACTCTCTATTTTGGCACACCGGCTGGCGGTTTTAATTTTGTAATGAAAATTTGCGTACTTACAGGTGTGATGATTGTAATACCAGTCTTTATATATAATCTTATAAGCTTTATCCAGCCAGCCCTCAAGGAAGAGATGTTGCGTAAAAGCGTGCGGCGCATGACGATACTTTCGGCCGTTCTGGCTACTGGCGGCATGTTGTTTGCCTATCTGTTCATAGTGCCTATGTCCTTGCACTTCTTTCAAGGCTTTAAAGTAGCGGGGGTACAGCCACTTATCACGGCCGATAGTTACCTGAGCTTTGTCATTAACTGCTTATTGTCGTTTACAGTAATCTTTCAAATACCGCTTCTTATGACATTTATTGATCGCATTAAACCTATGCCCCCAAAACAGCTATTAAAATATGAAAAGTACGTAATTGTGGGCGCTCTAGCAATAGCTCTTATCTTGCCGTTCACCTATGATCCATTGACCCAGTTTGTCGTAGCTATTCCGATAATTGTGCTCTATAA
>CAZSHK010000035.1:0-8184 GCA_964606965.1 uncultured Candidatus Saccharibacteria bacterium | reverse complement strand
GCTGCAACTTTGGCATCATCTAGCGGGTGGTGCTGCAAAATTTCAGTTGCGCCCAATAGTTTTTGTAACATTTTGCTTTTACTTGCCACTGAGTTTTGACCAACTTGAATAAGTAATGACGACAATTCCAAAATCGGAAAAGGATGTTGCCAGTAACGTTCGTCTAAATTGGCCTCCTGGCAATCCAACAGAAAACGATACTCCACTGGATATCCATTGCCAACCAATACATAGTCAGTTTTTGGCTCAGTTGCTATGTACCACTCCCAAAAAGCTTCGCGCATTTCTGCATAATTCTTGTGAGTTATTGGCATATCTTTGATGGCCGGTAGCACATTGCTGTTAACCCAGTCATCGATCGGATCTTGCAGGGGACAACGTGCCGTAAATTCTTGATGTATTTTGCCTTCACCGTCCATAACGATTGCACCAATTGCAAAAGCCTGGCCGTGCAGACCATTTGTCTCTAAATCAAAACTTAGTAGCTTTGTCTTTTTACTGAGCGGTGGGTGTTTAGCGAGTTTCACGGTTGAACTTTCTGTTTGATAATTTCGAGCAGTTTAGGAAATTTGGTATAGCTTTTATCCAGGTTAGTACTAAAATGTTGTCCATCCTGAATAACTACTAGCTCACCACCCAACTTTTTAGCCAGATTTTGAGCTCCGCTTACCGGCACCCAAGGGTCATTGTCGCCATGAACAAATACGAATTGATTGGCACGCTGCTTAATCTTTTCAAAAATGTAGGGCTCATTAAATAGTTTTTCGTGCTGTGTCTCCATGCCCTTGGCCGGCCGATCAAAAGAGCTTACCAGTATGGCCGTATTTAGCTTGGTATTCTCCGGCAGATTCTGTAATAAATGCAATGCTTGCACAGCTCCCCACGAATGACCAATCAGTAAATTGTCCTGAAAATTCCATTTTTTATTGGTAAGCAAAAAGTCCGTTGTCTTGCGTGCATTGGGCATGTCGGGGTAAGGCATGTCTGGGGACCAAACTTCGTAGCCTAATTTTTCAAGCTCCGTTTTTAACCACGGATACCAGTGACCTTGTGAATTTTGGTTCATGGCGTGTAAAATAACCGTTTTCATGAATCTATTGTAGCTGATACTTCCAGCCTGGTTGCCAGACAAATTTGTGAGAAATGGCTTCTTCGAGGGATTTGCCTGCTATGAAGTGATCTAGACCATAATGTGTTGCGCGGTGTCCAACAATCATTACAGTTTTACCATCAAAGTTCTTCTTTAAATCTTTAAAGAACGATTCCATACGTTCCATGCACTTCTCGTAGCTCTCACCATTCGGAAAAGGCGCTTTGATTCTTTTCAGGCGTTGTTCATCAACTATTTTCTTAGGCTTTTGCGTGAAGTCACCGTAATTGCACTCGCGCAGTCGAGAATCGACATAGATAGGTATATGTAATTCAGCTGCCGTAGGCATAGCAGACTTTACGGCCCGCTGCGTATCAGAACAAAAGATGGCATCTAGGTTGCGTGTTTTACAGCGCTCGGGCCATTCAGCCGCTTTTTTTACTCCGTCCTCAGACAGATCGACATCATTCCAACCACTAGCTATGTGAGCTTCATTTTCTGTTGTTATGCTGTGCGGCTCAAACCAAATGGTGATCATAGCTATTTAGCGAATTCGATGGCTCGGGTTTCACGTATGACATTGACTTTAATGGTTCCGGGATACTGCATGCTAGATTCAATCTTGATAGCAATATCGCGTGCCAGTTTAATGGCAGTCAAATCATCGATGTCCTGCGGCTTTACGAAGACCCGGACTTCGCGACCGGCACTAATAGCGTAGGATTTTTCAATACCAGGAAAACTATTAGCAACATTCTCCAACTCTTTCATGCGTTCAGCAAAGTTCTCGGCTGAAATATTGCGAGCACCCGGGCGGGAAGCACTTATGGCATCAACTACTCGCACGATTAAAGCTTCTACAGTTGTGGCCTCCATATCATCATGGTGGGCTTCGGCGGCATGGGCAACATCTTCTGGCACACCATACTTACGAGCCATCTCACCACTAATGTGGTGGTGCTTACCTTCCATTTTATGGGTTAGGGCTTTGCCTAGGTCATGTATAAGAGCTGCATACTTAGCAGTCTTAACATTGGCACCAAGCTCTTCGGCAATTATGCCGGCAATGTGAGCCATTTCTGTACTGTGCTTAAGTACGTTCTGGCCGTATGAAGTACGGTACTTAAGCTCACCAAGATATTGCAAAATCTCTTTTGGAATACCGATGATACCGACTTCACGGGCGGCATCTTCAGCTGCCCGAACAACGTCTTTTTGGACATTGGCTTGGGCCTTGGCAACGACTTCTTCAATTCGTCCCGGGTGAACCCGACCGTCTTTGAGTAGCATCTCCAAGGCCTGTCGGGCAACCTCACGGCGCACCGGGTCAAAAGAACTTAGAATTATCATGCCCGGGGTATCATCAACCATGATGTCGACACCAGTAGCTCGCTGCAAGGACTGAATGTTACGGCCTTCTTTACCAATAATACGGCCCTTCATTTCTTCGTCTTCCAGCTTGACGGCTGTAACGGTTCGCTCGGCAGTTACCTCACTGGACATGCGCTCCATAGCCTGAGTAATCACTAACGCCGCTTTTTCTTCGGCGTTTTCCTGGGCCTCGTTCTGTAGTTTAGATACTAATCCGACCAAGTCTTGCTTTATATCCCGCTCAGTCATTTGCATGAGTTTTTCGGCGGCATCAGTCTTAGTCAGTTTGGCAATTTTTTCTAGTTTGTCTTGCTGTTTCTTACGGATGTCCCGGATTTCTTGCTTTAGACCTTCAACCTCATCTTCGCTTTTACGAAGCGTTTCATTGCGCTTATCAATATCATCAAGTTTTTTATCTAGCGTTTCCTCGCGCGACAGCAAACGTTGCTCAATTTCTTTAACTTCCTTGCGGCGAGCTTGTTCGTCTTTGCGGGCTGTTTCGGCCAGCTCATTAGCTTCTTTGCGGGCATCTTCTATTTGCTTTTCTGCTTCTTTTTTAGCCTTGGCAAGTTCTTTTTTAGCGGCATCTTCGGCCGATCCTAGGCGTTGTTTGGTAATGACGGTACTGGCGCCAAAACCTGCGCCTAAGCCAACCACGGCTAGGACAATGGCAAGTGGTCCCATAGTTCTCCCTTTCTATCGGTGCAGACTTGGCCATTGCAATCACTATCACTTCGTTAGCTTTGGCTATAGTCTGAGAATCGAATGAAATAAATTAAATGTTAGTGGATTTCTTCCCAAAACGTCTGAAAATCCTATATAAATAATACGTCGATCAGACACTTTTCACAAGACACCTGGCGCTAGGATTTTGGTGGTGTAATGTGAACGGGACTACCGTATTCCGGTATAACAACGCCGTTATTATTGCCAGCCAACAAAGATTCAATACCTTTAACAATCCAGTCATTACCCTCTTTGCCAACAACTGGTATTTCTATGCTTGCCGCTAAAGCATTGGCAACGGTCAACCCAATTCGCAAGCCAGTAAAACTGCCTGGTCCCTGGAAACATATAATTCCCTCTAAATCGGCCCAAGTTTTATTTCTGCTTTTTAACATGATTTCAATACGGCCGTGAATAGTTTCAGCCAGTTGCCTGTGGGCTTCCCAGCTTTCGTAGATTAATTCTTTTTCATCCTCAAACAAACCAATCTCGGCTTCCGGCTTATCGGTACGAATCGTTAAAATTATCATAATTTTTCTACCAAATATTTTAATGACTCTGGGCAGGTGAAGGCAATTTCACGTTCATTTTCTCCGGTTGCTCTAAATTGAATGGTCAAACACGCGGCCGGTAAGACGTGTTTAACGATATCACTCCACTCAACAACTACTACAGCTTTGGGGTCTTCAAGTACATCGTGCAATTCATGTGCAACCACGCCTGGATCATTTAAACGGTAGAAATCAAAGTGGTGCAACGTTAGGCTTTTACCTTTATATTCGTTACTGATTTTGAACGTCGGGCTAGAGACGTGATCTGTGCTATTTATACCACGCGCCAAACCGTGCACTAAAGTGGTTTTACCGCCCCCTAAATCACTGACCAACTCAATTACTTCACCGCCCCGCAACTGCCGCCCTAGCTGCTCGCCTAGTTTCTCGGTAGCGCTTGAGCTGGTAGAAACGGTTTGCCAAGTCTGTTCGGTATTCATATGCTCCGTATAGTAGCGCGGCACCGCCAACACCGGCAAGCACCAGTGGATGCAGCGCCGGCGCTTGATCCTCTGTTTGAGCATCGTTAATATCCGATTTTGCGCCGGCAGTGCCAGCAGCTTTCTTGGCAGAAGCTTTAGTTGACGCTTTTTTGGCTTTGGGTGCAGCTGCTTTTTTACTGACTGTTTTGGCAGTAGCTGTTGGTGTTACCAGCACATTGGCAGCCCCAGGTGTTGGCGTGGTTGTCCAGTGCCACTGACCGCTAACGAGAGCCCATGCCTGACCTTCAGCTGCTTCGTCATAGACCGGAACTTCATCAATTGTTTGACCGCTTGGGTCGAGTAAACGAGCCCGCCCGCCGCTGTTTGCAAGCGACAATGTTGTGACGGCACTGGTGAAAATTTTATAATCATGCGGTTCAAGAGTACCGTCTGGAATGGTATAGCTATAAGTAAATGTCTGGCCGGTTTGAATAGTGAAGCCGCTTAGATCAACTGGTTCCTCGCCGTCATTATAAATCTCAACAAACTCATCGCGCGTATCGGTCGCTGGGCTAGCTGGATTGGGTAATAATTCATTAATGCGAAGTGTGTCCGGCTGGTCCGAATATTGTACTTCGTCATCGGTTTGATTTGGGCCCGGTGTGCTTGGGTCACTATCTGGCGGTGATTCTTGCCAGCTATCTCTTGGACTGGCAATTGCTGGCACGAATGGCGCAAGATTGCCTGAGGAATCAATGTAGCTACCCTGTTCATCTACCGGTCTTTGTAAGCTGCCGCCAGAGGATGGTGATGCAAAAAGTCCGTTTGGTGGTGGGTCAGCGCTTAACCAGCCGACATGATCTTGCGGCGTAGCACCAACAGAAACCTCTACTAATTGCACGCCACCGGCTGTATCTGCTAGATGCGGGTTGTCGTAAGTCTGATCGGGAGCTACCTCACCAGGTAAATATGTGCTGATTAGATAATAACCGTGTGAAGGTATTGTTCCAGTTAATGTAATTTGGCCGGTTGGTGGTGTTGTTTCCCAGCTAAAGTCAGGCTGCTCAACTTTCGTGGAACTAAAATATTGAATCTGCCAGGTAGATTGACCACCGTTGGCAGTATCGGCAAGGTCTATGGCTTGGTCAGTATTATTGTAAAGTTCAATAAATTCTTCGCTACCGGCGTTGCCAGAATTTGTTTGCACTTCCGTTATAAAAATTTCAGGCGCTGTGGCCGCATAGGCGCGTGGCGCAAAGATTGGCAATAATATGGCTACTGCAGTAAATATACGCAAAAACCTTGACATATATCTCCTTGTGGCGCCATGCTAACAGGCGCTGTGGTTCAGTTGCAACCATTAGCTTTTTGTGTTTTGACATATCTTTTCCACAACCTGTGGAAGATTAATGGTTCGCCAAGATAGGCTAACTGGCGGGCTGGGTTGTTATAATAGGGACATGTTACAACTGAGCGGGTCGTTACTGGGCCGTCCTGTCATGAGTCTGCGCACCGGTGGGGAGGTGGCCACGACTGTTAGCGCTATTATCAATCCCAACAACCTTAAATTGGAGGGTTTTCTCTGCCAAGATCGGCTAGCCAAACAGCAGGTTGTATTGCTGTATCAGGACATTCGCGACATCGTGAAGCAGGGTATTGTGGTCAATGATCATGATGTCCTAACCGAACCGAAAGAATTAGTGCGCCTTAAAGATATTCTGTCACTTAACTTTGAGCTCGTTGGCAAACAGGTGGTGACTGAAAGCAAGTCAAAAATCGGTAAAGTCAGTGATTATGCCGTGGAAATTGAAACAATGTACATTCAAAAAATGTATGTCGCCCAGTCCGTGCTCAAAAGCCTAAGCGGCGGTAGCCTGAGTATTGATCGCAGCCAGATTATCGAAATAACTAATCGTAAAATTGTAGTCGGTGATCTGGCTAATACGTCTAAAGCAACACCAGCCGTAGCACCACTGGCAAATTAGAAATCCTCATTCAGAACGCTTTTAATGTCGTCGTAATTGTAGCCTTGACGTGCTAAGTATTGCATAAACTTGAGCTTGTCCGGATAACGGACGCGCTTTCGCTCAACCAGTTCGCGTAGAACGGTTATATCTTCAGTTTCATCTGCCGCCAGTACCTCATCAATAATGTCGTCCTTAATCCGTTTCTGGCGTAATTCTTGTCTAAGTCGGCGTAGGGAAGTGGCCTTTAATAAACGCCGGTTATCGACCCACATTTTGGCAAAGGCCTTATCATCAATATATCCAATTTTACTTAACTTGTTAAGTATTACATCGGCAGTAGGGGAGTCGTATTTTTTTCGTTTTAGGTAGTCCCGAATTTCCCATTCACTGCGCGGGCGACGGGCCAATAAGCCGAGCACGCGGTTATAGGCTTTATCAATTGCGGCCTCTTCTTTCAATCGCCCTACCGCTCCCCTATCAAGCTCTTGTCCAACCTGTAGACCACTGTTAATAAGGCCTAATTCACTAAGTCCAAAAGCAAATTTATCGTCAATAAAAATCGAGTAACGGTCCTGGCTTTTAACCTGTTGTTTAATTGCAGTGATTTTCATAAATCTGGATAAAATCTTTCTTTGGCTTCAGGTGACAGCACAAGACCCCAGCCAGCATTAAAAACAAGCCAGCCCAGATGTGCTGTGTCTTTCATCCTGCGCCAGTATTCTGCGGCCTCTGTGCGCTGGGCAAACATTAATGCATCTACACAATCATCAATCCATACATCAACAGCATCATCAAATGAGCCCAGCTTACCAGTTATAACTTCTGCTGTTAGTACTGGTCGAGGTGATTCGGGGCTAATATCATGACGTAATGGTAAGGACAAACCAACCCATTGTTTCCTAATATCTTCAGGTGATTCCCCCTCGGGTAATACTGTAACTAGAAAATAAGCTCTGATGTCCGGTAAATCATGCTCAGGACCATAAGTGTCGTGGTCCACCATTATTATTCTTCCTTAGTGGCGGCTGCGCGGACTTTCTTTTCAATTTCGGCCAGAACTTTTGGATTCTTCTCCAGATAGGTTTTGGCGGCTTCCCTACCCTGAGAAATTTTTTCGCCGTTATAGGCAAACCAGGCGCCAGATTTTTCCACAATGCCGTGCTCAACAGCCAGATCCAATACATCACCACTTTTACTAATGCCTTGATTGTACATAATGTCGAATTCGGCTTGGCGAAATGGCGGCGCAATCTTATTCTTGACAACTTTTACGCGCGTGCGGTTGCCAATGATTTCCTCACCCTGCTTAATTTGGGCGATGCGGCGGATGTCCATGCGCACGCTAGCATAGAACTTCAGCGCGTTACCACCGGTAGTGGTTTCTGGATTACCAAACATAATGCCAATTTTCATGCGAATCTGGTTAATAAAGATAACCGTGGTCTTGGAGCGACTAATGACACCGGTCAGCTTGCGTAGAGCCTGGCTCATCAGTCGGGCCTGCAAACCTGGCAAGCTATCGCCCATTTCACCCTCAATTTCAGCCCGTGGCACCAAAGCCGCCACTGAGTCGACGACTACAATATCGACAGCATTTGAACGTACTAGCGTCTCGGTAATTTCTAAGGCTTGTTCGCCATTGTCCGGTTGGCTCAAAAGCAAGTTGCTTACATCCACGCCGATTCGTTTGGCATAGGCTGGGTCAAGGGCGTGCTCGGCATCAATAAAAGCTGCTGTGCCGCCAGCTTTCTGAATTTCGGCAATTATATGTAACGTTACTGTGGTCTTACCGGAGCTTTCTGGTCCATAAATTTCCACAACGCGGCCCCGTGGTATGCCGCCCCCCAACGCTAAATCGAGACTCAGCGCACCACTCGGAACTACCTCAACATCAGTATGATGAGATTCGCCAAGTTTCATGATTGAGCCTTTGCCGAACTGTTTTTCAATAGATTCGAGAGCTAGACCCAATGCTTTTGTCTTGCCGGTACTTTCTGATGTCTTTTCGTCTTTGTCAGTCATGGCTACCCTCCTTCTTCTCTGTACCGCTCAGTATA
>CAZSHK010000034.1:3480-8336 GCA_964606965.1 uncultured Candidatus Saccharibacteria bacterium | reverse complement strand
CTAAGTGTTCTTTCCCAGTCGCAAATAATATTTGCATTTGAGGAATCAAAAAACACATCATCAACTTCACCCTTATCGATAGCGTCAACATAAGTGCTTATGACTACGCCGGGTTTTAGCTTGCTAACAAGTTCATCTGTTAGAACTGGACTGCGTGAATTAGTATGACAAAATATGAAATCGTACTCAGGCAATTTTTCCAAATTACCAGGACTTACAGAAACCTCTATAGATTCGCCTAATTTTAGGATCTCGGTATAGTCACCGCTAGCATTTAAGCAATCCACTGCACCTAGATCGCTAAAACATTCCTTTAGCGCCGATAGGCTGGCTTGAGCAACTCTTCCGGAACCTAGATATAACACTTTCTTGTCAGCCAAAGACCTAGTGCCCAAAGCTGTTATTAGCAAACTATCCATGACGCCCGTACGTTTTTTCACATAATCACTGAAGTCGATATTTAGGATTACTTGCCCGTTTTCAAATACTAAAGCTTGGTCAGGAGATTTTTTAGATATGGGGTCGTAGGGACTAACAGTATGATAAAAACGTGGCGGGTTGATTCCTTGCGGCTCAAATATAAAGAAATTATAAAAGTCACCGACATACTTTCCGTCTATTTCAAATTCCGGCACATATTTATCGAACCTAAAATTTTCCGCAGATAAAAATACGTCTTTAATCTTTTGTAACAACACTTTACTGTCGATGCTCATATCTTCCATTTAAACAGATCTTCCTTCAATATGCGCTTGGATTTCGGCTGCAACTTCAGGAGTCTCGGTCTCGGTCGGATAATTTAAGCTTGTAATTACTCTACGAGACGTTGGATCTTTAATTTCTTCTGTAACGTGGGGCGATACTCTGCCCTGCGAAAAGCAAACTAGCGTTCCTGCTCGGTGCACTATATAGGTGGCGTTGTCCTTAATTTCTTCGACTGTTTTTGCATTGGGATTATTACTGATAGCCAAGCGGCCTTCTGTCGGTAAATTCGGTGCCACTGCAACTAAAACGGCCGTATAGCGCAGATCAACATGCGCCTCCAAACGACGCTGAATAGGATCACCCTCCACCGCTGGCTGCTGGCTAAGTGTTTCTAGGGCCAGCGCCGGATCATCATATGCTCTAAGTGGTTCAACTCCAGCCGGCAAAGCAGCCTGCATCAATTGCTTGAACGTACCTTGATACAGCTCCCACATCCCTGGTACATAGTCCGCCACAATTTTTCCATCTAGAGTAATGAGGCCGAGTTGGGCATTTACATCAGCCTCTCGGCATGTTTCATGGGTAGGTCTTCGGACTACTAATCTACCTTCATGATCAACTAGTTCCATAATTTGTTTCTGCCATTCAGGTCCAATTTTGGCTTCTAATAGTGATTTAACGTCAAATCTTACAGCCAAACTTTCACCTTGAGGGTTTTGAAACACTTCCGGTGAGTAAATCTGCAGTTCTGGACTAGTCGGATTAATCATGTTCTAATTGTATCAGAGGAAGCAAATTGTTTATAAGATTCGTATATGGTTGAAGTTCTTGCCCTTCAGCCCTTCAATCTTTATATCTTGCCAGTCAAACTTGGCCTGTTCTAGTTGCTTAGGAGTTAATACCAGCTCATGGAAAGTATCACCATCTTTCTCAAGTGCGCCAACGGCGGCCCAAAACTTGGCTAAAGATCGCTTAGTGCTACCGGTCACAACTGAATCTTCGTAAAAGGTCGGACAAGTCCAAATCTTGTATGGATTGCCGGATGGTCCCTGGATGGTCTTGGTTTTGAAAATAGCTTGGTGCTCCAACTCCACTTTTTCACGCCATAGTGGATCTTTGTCCTGACCTGGCTTTAGCTTTACGTTCAGCTCCGTGGCCGCCTTCATGGCATCGGTCAGTTCAGGTAGCTTACCGCCATTTTCTTTTAAAACCTGTTCTTTAGCATCTTCCAACTCTTTGTAGTAATCATCCGGATTATCAAACAGGTCGTAATGACGCTGATAAGTAATTTTGATACTGCCAGGAAGATAAGGCCCAATCCATTTAAGTAGATCGCGGAAAGTCTGGTTATATTTGTCGGTTTCGCTGCGTGGCATGTTATTGAGACTTTCGACTGATATATCTTGTGAGAAGTAGATAAATTCCACACCGGGCTCGTAGACACTGGCAATTAAACGCATCCACTGGACAAAATAAGTTAGGCTGAACAGCTCTGCCCAATCAATCTCCGGCGCTTCATCAAATCGCCAAAGTTTGTTGCCGCCAAACATTTCAAAAAAAGTGATTGGCTTATTCTCTTTGACCGATAGCCTAATTGCTTCTTTGGTTAATTTTACGCACGGGTCACCAGGCTTCAGCTTGCGAAATTTTTTAGACATAACTTTGGCATAGACAGCATCTGCTAAGCTTTGATTGCCAATATCCTCCATAGCGATTGGCTCTGCCAAAGCTTTTACGGTGGACATAATATATTCTTGTGCAGTCATAATTTTGGAGATGCGGGATAGTCATGACACTACCGTTGTAGCCTTGCGAGCTACCACCTATTCTCGGTCACCGCATCAAAGCAATTGTATCAGAACTACGGGGTTAAACGGTTAATATCGCGGGGGAAGAGGGTGGCTTCTTTGATGTTGTTCAGGCCTAACAGTTTTTCAACAGTTCGCTCTAAACCCCAGCCAAAGCCACCGTGTTCCGGCAGGCCGTATTGAAAAGCTTGCAAGTAATATTTGTAACCAGGATGCTTGGGATCATGACCAGCTTTTTTCATTTGACCAACAAGCACGTCATGACGGTGTTCGCGCATGGGCACCGTGGCAATCTCAACACCCCGAAAAAGCAAATCTGAACGATCTGCTATTTTGGGGTTATCTTTATTTACACGATGATAGAACTTCATGCTGGAAACTGGCCACTCGGTAATGAAGACGGCTTCGCTGCCCAATTTTTTCTTGGCATATTCGCAGATCCAGCGTTCTTCATCCGGACGTAAATCATCCTCGCCAATTGTTTTTTCGCCGGTCTCTTTGCTGTACAGTTCGTGCACTTCAGCCATAGGAATAGACGGAATTGAGTGTTTTAGTTCTGGCTTAACTGCGTTCCACATTTTGAGCTCAGTTGCGCAGTCTTTCCAAACCTTATCGACAATGTAGATAAGCATGCCGCCGCTAAACTCAAGCAGATCGTCAAACGTAATGAAGCCCATTTCAGCGTCAATTGTTATGTACTCAGTCATGTGTCTTGTTGTAGCACTTGGTTCAGCGCGATATGTCGGATTGGTCTCAAAGACCCGTTCAAACACCCCAACCATCATTTGTTTATAGAACTGGGCGCTCTGGGCTAAGGTGGCTTCTTGGCCAAAATAGTCGAGCTTAAAGACCTCGGCCCCACCTTCGGTAGCTTCGGCTAGCAATTTTGGCGTATTCATTTCGGTAAATTCGTTAGTGCGCAAATATTCGCGGGCGGCTTCTAGCACCTTAGCCTGAATTCTAAAAATGGCTGTTTCGCGCAAGTTGCGCAGACCAATCACACGATTATCAAACAATGTATCTAAGTTTTCAGACTTATGATCAAGCGGCTTATCAATCTCGATGGGTGGCGTGTCTTCAACGCGCACCAGCACTTCAATTTTTGGACTGTGCAACTCTGCCCCGCCGGGTGCACGCGGTTCTTCTTTAACCGCACCCTCAATACTAAGCACTGTTCCGATCTGCATACCACGCAGCTTCTCGACTTCGTTTTTGTCTTCAACTACTACCTGCACCAAACCGCTGCGGTCACGAACATTGATAAACGTCAGTCCGCCCAGCAGGCGCTTTTTATGTAACCAACCTTTAATATGAATCTTCTTGCCCACATGTTCTGCGACGTCTTTGCTTAAAACACGCATTTGTTTCTCCTAATTAAAGTATTATTCCGAGCTGGGGCGCGGGCAATGTATCAACTACCGCTCGGTAGCGATACAGCCCGTAGATTCATGTTATCGTCTCGGAATAGAATCATCTTGATTATTCTACCACCTCAGATTCGTCAGGGGTAGTTTTTTCAATTTCTTCTACTGGTTCATCGTGCTTATCGTGTTCCGTTTTGGCAGCCCGTTCGGCCACAGCCCTTAAGTCTTCATAACGATCAAATTCGTCCATAATTGGCTGGCCGACAATTTGCTCCATAACATCTTCCATACCGATAACCCCAACAAACTCCTCAAAACTGTTAACGACGATAAAAAGTTGGTGATGAGTTTTAATAATGGCCTGCAAAACATCTTGTAGAGATTGTTCTTCATGTACGTAGTAAACCTTTTTTGACATGACTTCTTTGACAGTACCGGTCGCTTTTAGGCCAACCAAGTCACGTAGATAAAGAGCGCCAACAATATTATCTTTCTTACCTTCAAATACTGGAAAACGACTGTGGCCGGTTTGGTGAAGTTCATTAATAAAGACCGGCCCAATGGTATTGGTAATATTTACGACTTTAACAACCCGGCGCGGCACCATTACATCTCTAATGATGTAATCGCTAAACTGCAACGCACGACGTGCCATTTCAAGTTCTTGGTCGGCAATTTTGTTATCGAATTGGCTCGCCTGATTGCTGAGCAACTCTAGCAGATCTTCTTTGCGGTATAGCCCGCTATGGAAGTGGAGCGGACGGTAGCGACGAATCAAGCTAGCCAACCAGTCAAGTAAAGGATGCAGACGATTGAGTAGCCAAGCCAACGGACTGGCCAACCATTTGGCAAAATAGGCACTGACGCTAGTCACACGACTATTAGGTAGCCAGGCAAATCCAAAACAGACAGTAATTAAAATAACTACAAAGGCCAGCCAGGGCGAAACCGAATGTGAAAAGACTACAAAAAAAGCGGC
>CAZSHK010000034.1:0-3380 GCA_964606965.1 uncultured Candidatus Saccharibacteria bacterium | reverse complement strand
GCTGGGCAGGCCATTGGCGCAAACTCGACACCGACTTTTGTCTTAGATGGCAAAAAGGTTGAAAGCAACCCGCCCGACTACGCCAGTTTTGCTAAACTTCTCGACGACGCCATCAAAGCTAAGCAATAAAGTCTTGAACTATGAGACTTGAGTCATGAGACATGGCTCACGACTCAATACTCACTACTCACGACTTAGTAGTGAATGTATTGTTGCCACTTAGGGCGACGTAGCTTTACTTCCATATTAGAACTCCCTTGTTGAATTTTTGTTTTTTGAACTAGATCTGGCTATTATTTTAGCCAACGTAAAACAGTTCAATTTTTACGATTTGTTTGGAACGTTTTTGTCTTCCTCGCCAGGCGCTCGCACACCATGACAAACTGAAGTAAAGTCATATTACCTAAATCGGTTATGCCTAGTCAAGTTAGATTTTATTTATCTTTGTTGGTGTTTAGCATGTTGCCGATGGCGTGGCCGGCCGATCGTAGAGTTAGGCGACGCTTGTGTTCGGCTTCAATTTTACTATGCAGTTTATGAATTGAGGATGAGGGTGATAATTGTTCACGTATATCTTTAAACTCTTGGTCCAGTTCGGATAGTTCTTCATCAGTCAGGTCTTCCACATCTACCAACGCATCGCGGGCCACCGTTGAGGAGCGAATCAGTTCATCTAGTTTTAGTTGTATTGCTTTGCCGTCACGGTTTTGGGTATTTTGTATCAAAAAGACCATTAGAAAGGTCACAATAGTTGTGCCGGTGTTAATAACTAGTTGCCAGGTGCTGGAAAAATTGAAGGCCGGCCCGGTTATTGCCCAAACAACTACAACTGTTAGTGCAAGTAGGAACGCCCAGGCTGTACCGGTCCAGGTTGAAATTCTATTGGCTAGTTTACGAAATAGATCACTCATGTATTTTGTTGCTTGTGCTTATCTGATAGAATACAACTGAATAACGCAAAAAACAAATACATGCATGCTTCCGTTTTCTCAGAACTTAGTCTAATAATCGCCCTGGCCGCTGGGGTAGCTATGGTTATGCGCATGCTGCGCCAACCCTTAATTATCGGTCACATCATTACAGGCATTATTGTCGGTCCGGCCATGCTGCACTGGATAAACACCCCTGATACTATTGAGGTTTTCTCAAGCATCGGTATAGCCCTGTTGCTTTTTATTATTGGTCTTGGGTTAAACCCCCGCGTTATTAAAGAAGTCGGTAAAGTGGCTTCGACTGCCGGCTTACTACAGGTGTTAATCAGTACAATTCTTGGTTGGGGCTGCGGCTTATTACTCGGGTTTAGTAATACGGAGTCACTCTTTCTAGGTGTGGCCCTAGCTTTTAGCAGCACCATTATTATTTTGAAGTTATTATCAGATAAGAAAGAACAGTCTAGGCTGTATGGCAAAATTGCCACCGGTATGCTGTTAGTGCAAGACGTGCTAGCTGCCGTGGCCTTGTTGTTTGTAACATCTCAGGCTAAATCTGGTGGTTTTTCGCCGTTCCAGCTTGTCGCACTCATTGGTAAAGGCGCTCTGATTGCAGTGCCGCTGCTTTTTATTGGCAACGTCATATTACCAAAGCTGCACCGCTTTATTGCCAGCAGTCAGGAACTACTGTTCTTGTTCGCGCTGGGCTGGGGCTTCGGTTTTGCGGCACTATTTGAGCTAACCGGCTTCAGCCTGGAAATTGGTGCCCTGCTTGCTGGTGTGGCGCTGGCTTCTCTGCCCTACACCCAAGAAATCAGCTCACGTCTTAGGCCTCTGCGCGATTTCTTTATAGTGGTTTTCTTTATTGCCCTGGGCACACGTCTTACTTTCGTAAATTTTGGCTTATTATTACCGGCTATTTTGCTCGGTAGCTTTATTGTGATTATCCTCAAGCCACTAGTAATTTTAATAATCATGGGGCTTATGGGTTATACCAAACGCACCAGCTTCAAAACGGCCATTGCGATGGCCCAGGTCAGTGAATTCTCCCTAATATTTCTGGTGCTTGGCAACAAGCAAGGCTTGGTCTCTAACGATATTGTCAGTGTTTTAACTTTTGTGACGCTTATATCTATTGCCGTCTCGGCCTACATGATTCTCTATGCCGACAAGCTATTCGTCTTGTTTGAACGAGATCTATCGATGTTTGAAAGACGCAGGCATAATTTCGAACGCGAAACCAAGCATAATTTTGATCTTATGCTTTTTGGTTATCAAAAAGGTGGCCATGAATTTGTTAAAGTTTTTAAAAGTCTCAAGAAGCCATTTGTTGTCATAGACTACGACCCTGAAATAATTGATACATTAGAACACCAGCAAATTAATTATGTGTACGGTGATGCCGCCGACGTTGAATTGCTGGAGGAAGTCGGGCTTGATCACGCCAAATTAATAGTTTCGACCATCAGTGACCATGAAACCAACACGTTTCTGACAAAATTACTCGAAGAGATTAACCCGCATGCGGTGCTGATTCTGCATGCTGAGACAGTCGAAGAAGCGGCTGAGCTTTATGAACTTGGCGCCAGTTATGTGGTTATTCCGCACTACATTGGCAGTGAAAAAATTGGTGCTTTTATCCGCAAAAGTGGTCTCAAGAAAAGCGAATTTAAAAAATACCGCGAAAAGCACCTGGCTTATTTGCAGACGCACTACGAAACCGAACTGGAAGAAATTCAACCAGTAACTAGTTAATGGTAGAGTCCATTCTCGGCAATGTATTCAGCTACGTCCGGAGATATATCCTGGCTACTGTGACCTTTGCGTAGGGTGTTACGCACTGATAACGAAGAAATGCTTGTCTGAGCTGTCTGGATAATCTGGTAGTGAAATTTTAGGCCTTTAGTTTTTTCAATTTGGTGTACGTGTTTGGCAACATCTTTTGCAGCCGAAATACGGGCGCCTATCAAAAAGTAAACCGCCTCAATTAAACTTTCAACGTGCGGCCAACCAATAAAGTGAGTCAACAGCATGTCATCACCCATCAGCATATAAAGCTCAGCGCCCTTGAAACGAGCTTGCAGTAACGGTAGGGTAGTAGCGGCATCAAACCTGGAGTGATCGAGTGCAATGGTAGCAAAATGGGGCTCCCCGGCTAGCGCTAACTGAACCATTTTGATACGGTGTTCTAATGCCCGCACGCCTTGTTTGCGACGGGGGCTAGGCTCAACCATAAAGAAAATTTTATCCAAGCCGGCCTTGACTAAGGCCTCGTTAGCAAAGGCAAGGTGGCCATTGTGTATAGGGTCAAACGTCCCGCTAAAAATACCGACTCGCTTCACCGCGACAACCTGCCGGTCAGCTCAGCTGGCCGCACCGTTGTCGCTTTTGGCGAATTGCAGCGTTGCAGGCTCCAGTACTCATTCAACGTATGGCCTATACGCCTCATTC
>CAZSHK010000033.1:0-8556 GCA_964606965.1 uncultured Candidatus Saccharibacteria bacterium | reverse complement strand
GAGCAGTTGGGTTCTAACCAATTGGTTGGGGGTTCGATTCCCTCCCGGGGTACCATGGATTCAGTTAAATCAGATATTACGGAGCGTGATGTATTTGGCTAACCTCTTAGGCAATTTTGAACTTCTGGGTTCGTTGTGGTTGATATCTGAATGGGCTATTCGTATTGTCTCGTTGTTTATCGTTCCACGAAACCGCAAACCTTCGTCAGCTACAGCCTGGTTGCTATTGATATTTCTTTTCCCGGCTATTGGTTTTTTGCTATTTCTCGCTCTGGGCAACCCTAAACTACCAAAAGCTAGGCGTAATGCACAGAAGACCTTGGACGATTTTATTCAAAAAACGCTTAACCAGTTTAAGAAAACACGTGATAACAACATATTACTGACCGCTGAGGTGCCTGAGCAATATCAACAACTTGCCAAATTAAGCGAATCGTTAAGCCATTTGCCAGTGTTTGCCGGTAATAAAGTCGAGATACTGCCAGAGTACGATGATGTATTTAAACACCTAGTTGATGATATTAATCAGGCTAAGAATTTTGTTCATCTGGAATATTTTATTATTGTGCTCGACGAAATAACCCTGCCCATTTTTGACGCCTTAGCTCAGGCCGTTAAACGTGGCGTTGTAGTGCGTGTTATGTACGACTCGCTTTCGAGCAAGCGCTATAAGGGCCATAAGCAAACCATTCAACGCCTTAAAGATGATGGCGTAAAGGTTCAGCCCATGCTGCCATTTAAGATCGGCAAAGGCTACGTACGTCCAGACTTACGAAATCACCGCAAGCTGGTTGTTATTGATGGTCATACAGGCTATACCGGCTCACAAAATGTGGTGCAACGTGACTATCAACGCAAAGACGACATCTATTACGATGAGCTAGTGATCCGTTTGCAGGGACCGGTCGTACTGCAGTTACTAGCAGTATTTATGACTGATTGGTACTCCGAAACAGGCAAATTACTGGAAAGTAACGATCTGAATGTTGTACCCGCCATAATTGAGAGCTACGGAGACTCTTTGGCTCAAATACTGCCTAGCGGGCCAGGTTATGAAGACGAAAATAATCTAAAATTATTCACCAGTCTGATTCATTTAGCTCAAAAACGTATCACTATTGTTAACCCTTATTTTGTGCCAGACGATTCCCTTACTACCGCCTTAACCAGTGCTGCGCGCCGTGGCATTGAGGTAATCATGATCAATTCCGAGGCAATGGACCAGTGGATGGTCGGCCATGCTCAAAGATCATTTTACGAGACCTTGCTTAAAGCCGGTGTAAAAATATACTGGTACAAAGCCCCGATTTTGTTGCACTCCAAATTCATAACGGTCGATGACGGTATAGCAACAATTGGTTCCAGTAATTTGGATATTCGCTCGTTTGAATTAGATTTAGAGATAACACTTATTTCTTACGATCCGAAAGTTGTCAGTAGCCTGCGAAGCATCGAGGCCCAATATTTGGCTCGTTCCAAACAAATAACATTAAAAGAATGGCAAAAGCGTCCGTTGCGGCAAATATTAATGGATAACCTCGCTCGCCTAACCTCAGCTTTGCAATAAGGGGCAATGCTCTAACTTCTTTACTAATACGTACTCAATTAGGCCTAGTTGTAAAAAGCTAGCTTAGCCCGTATAATCACCCCTGTTCTGGCGGGTGTAGCTCAGTTGGTTAGAGCGTCTGGTTGTGGTCCAGAAGGTCGTGGGTTCGAGACCCATCACTCGCCCCAGAGATGTAGTTGGTTTAGTGATTTATACAATTTGTAAGTTAAGTTTGAACGTTAGATTATTCACAGACTATGTAGTTAACCTTCTTTATATTTAGGGATGTTAAAGGAGTTTAGGTATGAAGCTTAGCTTCCGCGAGTTCAAACAGAGTCGTCAAGAGCGAAAGCAAATCAGAGATGCGCTGAGCCTAGACAGCAGTAATTTTTGGTAAGTCCTACCGTGTTTGCTCCCCTCTTAAAATCCCTCCAACCGGAGGGATTTTTGTTGATATACTAGTAACAGCAAATTGGGAATTTTATGCTGAAAAAAATCAGACTGTTCTTCAAAGAGTACCGTGAACTTGGTTTTGTAACCATTGCTATCATTGTTGGTCTAACTTTGGATCTTATTGGTTACGATTACGCCTCGCATGTTGTTCTGGGTGTAAGCGCTTTGATTGCTACCGTGCCACTGGTTTGGGATATGATCCAAACCTTGCGTAGCGGTGAGTATGGCATTGACTTGCTGGCAGCTACTGCCATTATTACCTCCGTTATTCTTCATGAGTATTGGGCAGCAATGATTATTGTGTTAATGCTGACTGGTGGCGAGGCTCTGGAAGATTATGCCGAGAAACGAGCCAAGACTGAACTTAGTGCTCTTTTAGAACGTAAGCCCAAAAAAGCCCATTTGCTAAAGGGTCGCAAAACCGTAGATGTATTAGTCAGTGTCATACGTAAAGGTGAAAAATTAGTAATTAGGCCGGGTGAAGTAGTGCCAGTTGACGCCGTAATAGTAGAAGGCACCGCTAGTTTTGATGAGTCTAGTCTGACTGGTGAAAGCCTACCAGATGATAAAACAGTGGGAGATGAAATACTGAGCGGTTCGATTAATATGGACAGCGCGGTAACTGTGCGGGCTTTACGACCGGCCTCTGAGAGTCAATATGAGCAAATTATCAAGATGGTAAAGTCAGCTTCTTCTAGCCAATCACCATTTGTGCGACTAGCCGACAGATACAGCCTACCCTTTACAGCGGTGGCATTTATTATTGCCGGCGGCGCCTGGATTATGAGTGGTGACCCAATTCGTTTTCTAGAAGTATTAGTAGTGGCTACGCCTTGTCCGCTCTTACTTGGCGCACCGATAGCTCTAATTGGCGGTATGAGCCGGGCGGCTAAGCACGGCATTATTATTAAGACCGGTTCGGCCTTAGAGCGGTTGGCCGAAATGCGCACTATTGGTTTTGATAAAACTGGTACGTTGACCATGGGTCAGCCCGCTGTCGACAGCGTGATTGCTCTAGGCAAATTTACCAAGGATGAAATTTTAGTGTTGGCTGCGTCATTAGAACAAAACTCTAACCACGTGTTGGCGCAGGCAATTATAGGAATGGCTAAGTCGCAAAGACTAAAGCTCAGTAAGGTCAAAAACGTACGCGAAGAGACAGGTCTGGGCTTAAGTGGTCATTTACATGGCCATGAGGTTATTGTTGGGCGAAAGAGACTTATAGAAGAACGTGGCGTACAAATACCAGCAAAAATGCAAATTGAGCAAACAGCCGCTTTTGTTATGGTGGACGGTAAGCTAGCGGGTGCAATTACGTTTAAAGACCACATACGCGATGATGCTGCTAGTACGCTTCTAGAACTAAAACAATTAGGTATCAGAAAGTTACTGATGGTCACTGGTGACAATCAGGCGACAGCCCAGAAGGTGGCAGACGAACTTGGTATTGACCATGTAGAGGCGGATTGTCTACCGGCAGATAAACTACGAGTGCTTGAAAACATTGATGAACGACCAGTCGGCTTTGTGGGTGATGGCGTCAATGATGCGCCAGTTTTAACGGCTTCAGACATAGGAATTGCCTTAGGGGCTCGTGGCTCAACCGCAGCCAGCGAATCGGCCGATGTAGTGATCCTTCTCGACAATTTAAGTCGGGTTGCTGTAAGCCTGCAAATTGCCAAACGCACTTTCTTTATTGCTAAACAAAGTATCCTGATCGGTATATTTATAAGCGTGGGCCTCATGTTCATCTTCGCTACTGGTCGTTTTAAACCTGTTTACGGTGCCGCCATACAAGAGTTAGTTGATGTAGCCGTTATTCTTAACGCCCTGAGGGCACATGGTTCGTTTAGGGCAAGCCCACCACTTGCAGTCGCTGAAGCAGCGACCTAACGCAAACTCTGAAGCATAGCTGCTACATATAAAGGTACTGATACGTTATCGGTGCCCCATATACTTATAAACTCTATAGCGGTCGCCAGAATTGCAATAAAGGGTATATACATGGCGAGATCATGCAAACCGGCCGGTGCAAGAAGTATCAGCCAGCCTAGGATCAAAAGTGAGGCAATTAGAAAACTAAGTGTACCAGCTAAGGTGCGCTTTTCATCACCAATATGCATGAGCACATGACTTTTATAACGAGTGCCGACCAGGGCGGCCAGGCCATCCGCCAAACCAAGGTGCAACATGGCTGCCGCAAAAATCCATTCGTTGGTGGTGACTAACGCTGCCGCCGCCACACCCAGCGCAAACATGACATCACCGGCGCTACGACGATCCACGTCATGCAACGAACCAAACAAGTTAAAATAACGCACAGCTAGCATTAGACCGATAGATATTAGGCTTAGAACAACAACCGTCGTAAAACTCATAAAAAATGGCCAGCTAGCTATGAAAGTAGCGCCCAAAATGTGGACGCTTTTTCTAGCCACTTCAGTCCGTACTATTTTATGACGACCTAGGTATTCTGAAAAAAGTACAATTACGCCAAGCATTAGCCCAGCAACTAAAACAGGAATCATAAGCAGTATTCTACCGGTTTTTTTGCTACAATTACATGCACTTTCATAATGCCGGGATGTTTCGGGGATTAGCGCAGCCTGGTAGCGCGCACCGTTCGGGACGGTGAGGTCAGCAGTTCAAATCTGCTATCCCCGACCAGCTATTGCTAAATAGACCCCTGGAAACAGGGGTTATTTCATGGCCGATCGTTCACTCAGGAATTTGATTATCTGCGAGTTTGTGATGTCCGACCTCAGTTCTGGAGTTTGAATCCGCTCTCCTATCTGATGACAAATCGACAACGTCCTAACAGATGGTGGAGTCAAACTCACACACATACGCTGTCGACACAACAACACAACCGCTACCAAGATTTGCATTTTGATTGTTTGCGCGTTTAATAGAAGTATGGCAGGAGAAATACCAATCGAGGGAGAACCAACGTCACCTCATGGTGATATGCAGGACTGGGGCGACGGACGCTGGATGGCTCGCCTGGTCTTAGATGAACGTTGGGTGCAATATATGCCGGTGAACGCTGATGGTAGCCGGATCATTGACGCTGACGGAACACCAAGACGTGGTGTAGCTATTCGTAGACGTCCAGTCTTTAGCGCCGAATTCCTTGCGGAGATGGATGCAAAATACGAAGCCGAAGAAGGGCGCGCGGAAGCGATTTAATCTCCACGAGTCACTATTCATAGTTCGACCCATAGACAATCAATGGAAGCCCCCCCCCGCGAAAACGTCGCCCCATGAGTAGGCGTAGGCGCCGCGTGCCAAAGGGCGCCTATCCACTTCCTGAGGGAGGCTATGCCGTTGATAAGAGTGGCATACCGATCGTCGTCGGCAGCGGAGAGGTCCGGGTAGATCCCGAATGGCAATCACACCCAAACATGCGCCTCCTAGCAAGAGCTCTACTTGCGGCCGTTGAGGAACAAAGAAGGCGCGAAGGACGACGCATCGACAATAGTTGACCTACTTATTGCGCGATAGGCAAACCTATATACCAATATGTACGCCGGTGATATACTTGATGGCGCAAAGTTGCCAAGCTCTAAGGGACGGAAAGTAGCACACAGTATGAAAGCCTCTTGGCGTGTAACGCTCGAAGCATCCCGTGAAGAGGCGCTACTCGCAGTAGATCTCTACAATCAGCCTAGACAGCCTCGGAGGCTTGAAGGATTTCTTGTGCACATGCACATTGCCTGGCTCTATTTGTTACAGGCGGAGTTTGGTCGTGATGGCGTTGATTTCCGTTACCGATTGTCAAACGGTCACTTTGATCGTGTTGACGGTGAACCCAGAACATGGGAGTTGAAACGTTGCGTCGAAGAGCGGTTTACAGATGACGGGCCGGTTCGAAAGAATCTCGAGCTCACGATAGCCCTTCGCAACAAGATCGAGCATCGCCATCAAGAGGCGATCACGATGGCCACAAGCGGATACGCTCAGGCGCTTCTCTTGAACTATGAGGAGGAGTTGACTAGCAACTTCGATCCCAAGTGGTCACTAGGTGAACAGCTGAGATTCCCGATATTTGTTGGATCGATTACTGGTCTGGGTGCAGCACGCATCGAGGAGTTGCGTCTGAAACTTCCTCGATCTACACGAGACTTCCTTGCGCGATTCGAAACGGATCTCGATGCACAGATAGCCGCTGATCAGCGCTATGAGTTTCGCGTGGCTCTTGTTCCTAAGTTAGGTGCCAAACAGGAAGCTGACCGCGCGTTCACCTTCGTACGTGAAGCTGATCTAACGGACGAACAAAAGAAGGCCCTCGAGGATCTTGGAAAGAGTGGATCAGTAATCGTACGTGAACAAACTCGACCTATAGCCAGTGAGGGCCTAATGCGGCCAGGTGTGGCCATGGCTCGCGTTCAAGAGAGAATTCCGTTCGTTTTCAACATGCACCACTTGGTGAGAGCTTGGCACAAACTCGAGTGTCGTCCGAAGACTAACGACGAACATCCGGAGCGCACTGATGAGCGCTACTGCATCTACGATGAGCCTCACCGCGACTATCTCTATACCCAGGCCTTCGTAGAGAAGACTGTTCGCGAGGCCAGCACAGCACAAAAGTTCGAAGCGTTTTTTGGGCTTTCACCAAGACAAAAGAGAAGTAGCGATGAGAGGTCCGCGACTAATTCGCAACTTTAATACGAGTACCGGGCTGTAACTCGATCCCCGCTACATGTAGTGCCAGCCGCACCGCATCCCTAGAACGCCCGAGCTCTTCGCCGATGCGCTTGCATGTCCAGCCCTGCGCATAGAGCTCAACTGCTTGAGCGCGTTCTTGCTCGGTCATCAAGCGAGGTCGCCGTACGTCAGCTCTGACAAGAATGCTGGCCACAGTCGCACGATGCAGACCGAACTCGATGGCTAGCCGGAAGGCCTGCCCGCCAGCCACGTAGCGGCTGATCAACTCAGCCTTCTGGCTGTCGGTCAGCCGGGTCTGCTGCTGGAGGGGCCTACGCAGCGGCTTGGCCATCTGCTCGTCCTCAACAGAGGTACTGACGTCGACTAGGCGCAGGAAAGCTTCGGGTGGGTTTGAAAGCGTTGTCACTAGGCCGACCAGTAAAATTGCATATGTTATAGTGGATTATATGCCTGATGAAAAAGAGACTTCAGATGCGACCGACAAAATCACTGTACCAGCCGCTGAAGTAGACACAACCAAACCATCATCTACCAATAAATCTCGACCTGACCGCTCTAAAAAGACTTTGTTAATTATTCTAGTTTTGGCCCTAGCAATTGGTGCCGCTGCTGCAGCTTATTTTTTGACCAAAGATACATCCACACCTACAACTACTTCGTCTCAACCATCTTCTCAGACAGCTACTACGAGTCCTAGTAGCCAAAAGCCCTTTGCTGTCGCTTACGCATATAGAGTAAATGACAAGGTCTCTACCGTAAAAAATTGCGGCTCCCAGAAAACTCAGGCTTATTGGCGGCCTATTGGTGGTGGCGACAAAACAAGTGCTGTAGAGTTTGGAACGAATAATTACGTTTCCTTTTCCGAGATATACAAGAATAAAGTTATTGTTGCGACTGATGCAGGTTGTGGCAGTACCGATGGATCTGCCGTTTGGTATAGTCAGGATGCTGGTAAGAGTTATCAGAAGATATTAAAACTTAATCCTCCTAAGAGCAGCGGTGAGTGGGATCAGATCACAAGCATTAAAATTTCAAATGATGGGAAAACTGTTCTGGCCGCAGTATTACCGGCGGACCGTGCTAAGAATACCGTTAAGGAAATTGACCTCTCTAACAATAACGTCAAAGACCTATTCTCAAGCGAAAAGGCAGGAGTATTTATTCAAGGCTATGACAGGGCTAAAAAGAATATTCTGTATAACTCAGGCTGCTTTAATTGTGATGGTAACGTATTTAGCATATTGTATGAGCACAATTTAGACAAAAACGCTGATCGTGTCGTTTTTGAAGACACTAAACACGTGGGTATCCAAACGGTACCAAGCAGCGATTTTAGTAAGCTTTTACTACTTAAAGGTGTCAACTCTGAATCCGGTTTAGGCGCATCTGCACCATTTACTCTTGAAGAGTTCACGATGGCTAATAGTACATCAAAGACATTGTTAACCTTAAACGAAGAAAAGACACCACAGGTTGGATATCGTGATGGTGATGATGTGGTTTACTACACTAAGGGTAATGCAGTTTATGGTCTAGATTCAAAGGATGGCAGTACAGCACTTTTTGAAACGACAAAACCAATTATTGATGTACCCTACGTCGGCAAAGATTTAGTTTTAGCCAGAGCCGGTGATTTTAACAATTACACTTTGACTAGTTATACCAATAGTACAAAGACGGCTGTCAAAATTCTGGACGGCGACGAATATACAAGCATCTTCGGCCTAACCTGGAATTAGTTCTCTGTTATAATCTTTAGGCCACGGGGTGTGGCGCAGTTGGCTAGCGCGCCGCGTTTGGGACGCGGAGGTCGAAGGTTCGAGTCCTTTCACCCCGACCAGATTGAATAGAATTTAAGATTGTTGTATAATAAACGTAATTATGAAGTA
>CAZSHK010000032.1:5311-8604 GCA_964606965.1 uncultured Candidatus Saccharibacteria bacterium | reverse complement strand
CAAATTGCCAAAGAAGCCAGGCTGAACCCTTATGTGGTTCGCAAAAACGTGCCGCTAGTTAAAAAAATGACGATGATTGAACTCAAAGACTTAGTTAGCCATGTATTAGAGTTAGATATTAAGCTAAAAAGCCAGTCCATCGATGCTGACGATGCCTTACAGCACCTTCTCTTAACCATTACCAACTAAACTGCTCATGCTTACATTGCTGTAAGAATAGTTTAATAATTTCTTAATTAGTAAGGAGTTTTATGCCTACACAGTTTCCACCCATTCCTGATTCGCCGCGTGAACCTTGGGCTCAGGATTTACCCGCTGACATTGAGGCAAGATACGTTTCTTCTAGAACGGAGCACATTGAACGTACAGCAGAGTCTATGAAGGACTTTCTGCGAATGATACCGGATTTTGCTAGCGTATCGGACGAGGCCTTAGAGTATGCAAGCATGCTATTAGCAACCCAAGAGCGTGATGCTTTTGAGCAAGGTATCCAAGTAGGTAGCGATAAGACGACAGAAGTTATAGGCAAGCAATGCACTAGTACGGGTTTGATAAAAGAAACCCTGATTATCAGACGGCGCTCCTTAGTAGGGATCTATCTTTCTTAGATTTTCAGTGCCCGTATTAGATAACCAGTATATTTGTGCAAGTTAGCTAGACGCGGCATAATACCAATATGGCCACTGTAAAAACTAAAAGTTTGTTGCTGGATAGAAGTTTTCAGGTATTGCTACTGCTGGTGGCAATCATTTTGGTGGGTGGTACAGTATTTTATAACCATTATGAATACTGGGGAGTTATCAATTCGCTGTACTTTTGTGTTACAGCGCTGACGACAGTTGGTTTTGGTGATTTCACACCTCACAGTCCAAACATCAAGCTCTTTACGGTCCTTTATATACTGGTTGGCGTCGGCATTATATTGGGTTTTGTAGACGTAATAGCCAAGCACGCTACGCGTCGTTATCTTAAGCGCGCTGAACAGTATTTAGAAGAGACTGAAGAACATATAAAACAAGCTCTAGAGAAATTACCTCGGAGAAAAGACTAAGTTATTTCTTTTTAGGTACAGTCTTTTTAAGGGCGGTTTTGGCCGTAGCCTTTTTTGGCGCAGTTTTAGCAGCTGTTTTCTTAACTGTCTTCTGGACCTTAGCACCGGCAGCTTTGGCAGCAGCGGCTAGTTGGCGCTGTTTACGTGCTACTTTATTCTTGTGCATAACACCTTTTTTACCGGCCATGGCCAGGGCGCTTTGGGCTTTAGATTGAGCTTCAGCAACTTTAGTCCCGCCAGCAGTTGTAGCCGTCTGAAAAGTTTTAAGAGCAGTCTTTAGCTGACGCTTAGTCCGCACATTGCGGGCAGTCGCTTTGCGAGTAACTTTTACACGCTTCTTGGCTGACTTGATAATCGGCATAGGGAACAATTCCTTTTAGTCGAGGCTCAACTATACAGGGGTCGTTCGTTTTTGTAAAGTGTTAATAGGATAAGCATAACTATTTACTCTGAGAGAGAAATATGATACTTTACAGACGTAAAGTCACTAAAATAAAAATTCCATATGGATCAACAAGCCAAGCAACAAATTGCTGACCGGTTAAAAACCGCTAACAATGTACTCGTAACAGTTAGTACCAATCCTTCGGTCGATCAACTGTCGGCCCTAATTGGTTTTACGCTGTTATTAAATAAAATGGGAAAACACGGCACCGCGGTTTTTAGTGGTGAAGTTCCTAGTACTATCGAATTTCTAAAACCCGAAGAAACGCTTGAAAAGACCACCGATAGCTTACGAGATTTTATTATTGCGCTCGATAAAGCCAAAGCCGACAAACTGCGCTATAAAGTAGAAGATAAAGTAGTCAAAATCTTTATAACACCTTACAGAACGTCTATAGATGAAAAAGATCTAGACTTCAGCCAAGGCGATTTTAATGTTGATATGGTAGTTGCGCTTGGGGTTAAGGAACAAAAAGATATCGATGCCGCCATTACTGCCCATGGACGGATTTTGCACGATGCCACCGTTGTATCCATAAATACAACCGAAAAGGGCAATATTGGCACAATCAACTGGAATGAACCAGATTACAGCAGCTTATGTGAACTATTATTTAGCCTGGGCGAAGAGTTTGACGCCAATCTGTTAGACGCCCAAATGGCCACGGCTTTTCTAACTGGCATTGTGGCTGAGACCGATCGTTTCAGTAACGATAAAACCAGCCCGCACACCATGACAGTTGCAGCCAGACTAATGGGACTAGGTGCTAATCAACAATTGATTGCTACCAAACTAGAAAAAGAGGCCACCCCAGAGCCGTTTAGGTCTAAGAAAGACAAGTCTAAATCCCCAGCCAAAAAAGAATACAAGAGTGAGCCGGAGGAGCCCGAAAACAAAAGGGAAGCTAAGCCAGAGGAGCCCGCCGAATCAGAGAAAAAAGATGACGGGTCGCTGAAAATTGAGCATGATGTGCCACCACCCGCGCCTCTAGAAGATCGGCCATTTAATGATCAGATACATATTGATGAAACAGGGAACTTAAATCCTACTAGAGATACTAGTCAGTTAAAGGAAAAAGAAAATAAGACTGACGAGCATAACAGGCCAAAACCAGCTGAAAATTCACGCATGGCGCTTGAACCACCAACGCTTGGTGGCAAACTAACGGCCAACAGTGAGCCGGAAGTTTATGACCCCAGTACAGACCCACTAACTTTACCATCTACAGTGCCACCTATTTTAAGCCGCAATACTTCTGATTCGTCGGTTGAGGAGGCCCTTAGTGGTAACGAGGACGAGGTGCCGGCTGATTCTGAACCGGTGCCCAATCCAGACGCTGCCCGCAACGCTGTTGATGAGGCCTTAAGGAGTTCGACGCCACAGAAGCTAGATCCTATCGAAGCACTAGGTGCTCAACCGATTGACCTGGGTAAAGCCGACCCGGTACCTGCATTACCGAATCCCGTTAATACACCTACGCCATCACCCCTAGCAAATTCACCATTAACACCGTTTCCTATACCTGAACCACAAGCACCACCCCAGCCTTTCTTGCCACCAAATCTGGCTATCCCGCAAGCTCCAACTAGTCCGGTGACCAATAGTGGCGGCCCAGCCACTCCGCCACCACCGGTACCGCCACCAATGATGCCGCCAGGCTTCACTATGCCTCCGCCAAGTGACGACCCAATCCCACCCATAAATCCGCAATAAAGCTATACTTATGGCCATGGACGGCCTGTTACTGATTGATAAACCTTCTGGTTGGACGTCATTTGACGTTGTGGCCAAAGTACG
>CAZSHK010000032.1:0-5211 GCA_964606965.1 uncultured Candidatus Saccharibacteria bacterium | reverse complement strand
CACACGGGTACACTTGATCCGTTGGCGACAGGCCTTTTAGTTTTGGTTGTCGGTAGCTACACCAAGCGGGCCGGCGAGTTCTCTAAACTCGATAAGACCTACGAAGTTATCATGAAACTAGGACAGACCAGCACAACAGGAGACGCCGAAGGCGAACTAACAATGAAAGACAATTCCTATTCTCCGCTATCGCATGAAATAGAAATGGTTTTTAAGGAGTTTGAGGGGGAAATTATGCAGGTGCCACCTCAGTATTCGGCTATAAAGGTGAATGGCCAGCGCGCCTACAAACTAGCCAGGAAAGGGCAGAAAGTTGAGTTGGAGCCAAGGAAGGTTACAGTTTACAGGTTAGAGGTTACAGAATATAAATATCCAGATGTGAAGTTTACGGCTGATGTGTCATCTGGTACCTATATTCGATCTCTTGTAGAAGATATTGGCACTAAGCTCGGCAGTGGAGCCTACATGTCAAACTTGCGACGCACCAGAGTTGGAGAATTTGATATCAAAGATTCCATTGAGTTGAAAGACACAAAAATGGACGCTATTGAGGAGTACCTTATTAAGGCGTAAGATAATTGAATATGTCTAGAGAATCAGTTGGAATAAAACTAGCAGAGATAAAGAGGGCCGCAGAGCTAAAAAGAGAAAAAGTTGCTGCATTCTCTTCGGCAGCTATCGCAGAAGGCACTATAGCTGTAGTTAGTCTTCATGAGGGCACGCCTGAGTTTACGGCTTTGTTCGGCATTGTGGGGGCCGTTAGCACTGGGATTGCAATAAAAAATGGGCTTGCAGCAATTCAGCTCGGCCGAGAATCGGCCGCAATAGAGGGCGCATTGGCACAACACGAATTGTCACAACCATCAGACGCAGAACCGTCAATTGCTTAACAAGTAGAAGTATGTTATAATACCCCTGTAATGCTAATGCAGCGTGAGCAGCTTGAATTTGGTCGAGGGCACTTTGTGGGTGCGATCATGGAAGACCCAACCTTTTTTGATATATCGCCTGCAGACCAGGCGCGAATACTTGGCTGGGCTGACGGCTGTCTTACGGTAGAAGAGTTAATTGAAGAGCGTGGCGGCGAAGCTATGCGTGACCGTTACGGCTCAATAAATTTCTGGTTTGGTGAAATTGGTCGCTTGGTGCAAGAAGTTAACTTCCCACTTTATGAAGACTTTAACTTGCCGATACGTCGGTTGCCAAACGAACCAATCGGCAAGCACGAGGATCAATCAATTCCCGATAGTGCTCATTCAGAAATACCGCCAAGTGGGCGACTGGCTGGTTACGCATTATCGCGTCTCTTTATTGAACAGATTGGTCTTAACCAAGATGTACCAAGACTATGGGTTCAACAACGTATGGTACGTGGTATGGATATAGTTGAAGAGGCGGCTACTAGAGCAACCACACCCCTGGAACTATTGGCCTTAACGGCCGCGGGTATTTTAGATAAAGGCGATGTTGATCCATTGATGATATTAAAACAAGTATTTTCACGAGCATGGCAGGATGCGCATAATTCTGATTCCACGATGACAGCTTTTAAGTCAGTTGTTCACGATGTTGCTCCGGGGCTACACTTTGATTATAAGTTGGTTGGTGAAAAACAGCGGGCGCGACTCGGTATTGCCTAACAGAGAGAGTTGTGGTAAGGTACTTCTTAGCATATGGCAACTTCGGAGACCAAAGTAAAAGCTGCTCCTAAAAAGACGGCTAAAGAAGACACGGGCAGTACATCTGTTCAGATTACTCATTTGACTGAACATATTACTCACTTGACTCAGCACATGAAGAAAAACCCTAAAGATTTTGCCGCTCAGCGCGGTTTGCTGCAAAGTGTTGGCCAGCGTCGCCGCTTACTCACTTATTTGGCTCGTAAAGATAGTAAAGAATATTTGTCACTCAAAGAGAAACTGGGCATTAGACGGTAGGTTTTAGTTTAGAACCTATGATCTAGAATCCAATTCTAGAAGTACATTAATTGCTTCGGGAGTAGGACAGTAGGTTTCCGCCAACGCGGAGGCTTCCATCTTACGCCTGAACAGGAAGGAAAACATGGGAACAATAAATCCCTTTGGTAAAGATATAATTTCAGTAGAGACAGACTTCGCCGGTCGCAAGCTGACGCTTGAATTAGGCCGAGTGGGCTTTAGAAGTAGCGCCTCAGTTTTGGTACGATACGGTGATACCGTAGTGCTGGCAACGGCTATGGTCAGTCCTAAGAGCATCAGTGGCATGGATTACTTTCCACTATCTATTGATTATGAAGAAAAGTTTTATGCAGCAGGTAAGATTAGTGGCAGCCGATTCGTAAAAAGAGAAGGCCGCCCATCTGATGATGCCGTGCTGATTGGTCGTTTAATTGACCGCCCAATTCGACCGCTATTTCCTAAAGGTTATCGCCAAGAAGTCCAGGGTGTTACAACCGTACTGAGTATGGATCCGGAATTTCGCCCAGACATGGTGGCCATGATTGGCATGAGCGCTGCACTAATGCTGACCGGAGCACCGTTTGAGGGTCCGATAGCAGGTGTTCGGGTTGGTTTAGTTGACGGCAAGCTCAAAGCCTTTGCTAGTAATGAAGAACTTAATGAAGGCCTACTTGATCTAGTGGTGGCAGGAACCAAAGACGCCATTATGATGGTTGAAGCCGGTGCCAATGAAGTTAGTGAAGAACAGGTTATTGAAGCTCTCAGCTTTGCCCACGACACCATACAACCCGCTATTAAACTGCAAGAAGAACTGATTGCTAAAATCGGTGTAACCCCTCTTGAATATGAGCTGCTCAAACCAGATGAAGACATTCAAAAGCGGGTAGATACCTGGCTAGCCGGCAAACTTGGCACAGGCTTACGTATGCCATACCCAGAGCGCAATGACTTGGTTAATAAGCTCAAAGAATCTATGTTTGACCACTTTTCCGAAGAGGTTGGCGATGATTTTAGTGAACTCAAATCTGAATTTGATGAGGCGTTTACTATGTCGCTACACAAAGATGTGCGCGATGGCATTGTTAAAGAAAACATCCGGCCCGACGGGCGCAAGCTGAATGAAATCAGACCCCTCAGCAGCGAAGTTAGTTTCTTGCCACGGGCTCACGGCTCCAGCTTGTTTACGCGCGGTGTGACCCAGGCTATGAACATTGTGACCTTGGCGCCAATGAGCTATGCCCAGATGCTCGACACCATGGAGCGTAATGACAGCACTAAGCGCTACATGCACCACTACAATGCACCCGGTTATACGGTTGGCGAAGTACGCCGACTTGGTTCACCAGGACGTCGTGAAATTGGCCACAGTGCGCTAGCTGAGCGGGCGCTGCTACCAGTAATTCCCGCCGAAGATGAATTTCCCTACGCTATCCGCTCTGTTACCGAAATTATGAGCCAGAACGGCAGTACCAGTATGGCTGCCACATGTTCTAGCTGTTTGGCGCTAATGGATGCCGGGGTACCCCTAAAAGCCCCCGTCAGCGGTATTGCCATGGGCTTAATGGTAGATGGCGATAAACACTATGTTTTGAGCGATATAGCCGATGCCGAAGACTTTGCCGGTGACATGGACTTCAAAGTAGCTGGTACCGCCAAGGGCATTACAGCTCTGCAAATGGATATGAAAGTGCACGGTTTGCCAGTAGAAGTACTGGCTGAAGCCCTCAACCAAGGCAAAGATGGGCGTGACCACATTCTTAAGCACATGCTGGAAACTATTTCTCAGGCACGTGAAGAACTTAGCCCATACGCGCCGCGGGTTGAATCTATCAAGATTAATCCAGATAAAATTCGTGAAGTCATTGGTAAGGGTGGTGAGACCATCAATAAGATCATTGCCGAGACTGGTGCCGAAATTGATATTAAAGACGATGGCACGGTCTTCATTGCCAGCCCAGACAAGGCTAGCATTGATGGTGCTAAGCAATATATTCAAACCCTTACGGCAGAGCCGGAAGTTGGCAAAATCTATAAAAACGTACCCGTTGTCAGTGTTATGGACTTTGGTGCTTTCGTACAGATAATGCCTGGTAAAGACGGCCTGGTGCACGTCAGTGAAATGAAAGAAGAGCGTGTCAACAAGCCAAGTGACGTCGTTAAAGAAGGCGACTTGGTTACCGTTAAACTCGTTGCCGTAGACGAAAAGGGCCGCTTGAACCTCAGCATGAAACAGGCTGCCAAGGAGGAAATGAAGTAGTGGCTGGTCCAGAACTTAATAGGATAAGGCTATCATTTGGGCTCGATGCAGAACCGCCATTCGTAGCTGGTTTACCGTTTGAAGATCCAAAAACAATTGAGGAACAAGCTGAAAACGATAGAGTGAGAATTCACAATCTGACTGAGTTAGGTTTAATCACTATGGCAGAATCACAAGAACTTATCGCAGCTGTTGAGGGTTTGTTGATTGGTGTGGGAGAAGGTTTCTTTGATAGGTACGGTCCGCCACCAGCTGAACTAGACTATCTATACGAAGGCGATGATCGATACTGGGAAAAGCCAGTGGGCGAAAGATGAAAAATATGAATAAGACAGCGCGATGGCTAATACTTTTTGCGGCTATAGTGAATTTGTACTTTGGCTTTCGGTTTGTGACTCAGTATGGTCAAGGTCTTAATGTAGTACAGAATGACGGCTATGGTGCTACTGGTGGCATCATGATACTAGTTAGTGGTATTGTGGTCGGTCTTTTGACTGAATGGAAAAGAAATGGCAAACACTAAGAGTCAAAACATGGCTTGGTTACATAGCCGAGCAGCGTTGATTATTGAGGCAGTAGTAGCTTTGATTCTTTCTTACGCGGCTGGCTCACGAGCCTTAGATACCGGTAGTTACTGGGAGTATTTAGCCTGCGTTGTGTTCCTCGGTTTTGGCATTAAATTTATTGCTCACGTATTCAGAAAAAGGCATGAACCTAAATAGATCGATACATCTACCCAGCAAATTAGTGAACTCGGCTACGGTAAAGTTCATGCGAAAATATCCGTGGTTTTTCAAATGGGAAACCCCTAATCGTCCACCACTTTTCATTCTGCTTATTTTGCTGCCTTTTTTAATCGGTAATGTCATATCCCATGGTAAGAATATCTTTTGGGCATTCGGACTATTAATTGCCACGCTGGCCATGCTTGTTCTGCGCCTCATTTTTACTATCGATGGAGATTTATAGAATGCATGCTAAACAGCAAAAACTTGAAGATATAAGACAGAAAATCAT
>CAZSHK010000031.1:0-8605 GCA_964606965.1 uncultured Candidatus Saccharibacteria bacterium | reverse complement strand
ACATCATCAATATCGACTGCAATGATTGGCTTCGCCATAACTATCCCTGTTTCTTGGACGCATCGTGAAGGGATGTCTTATTGACGCGCCCTTTAGCTTCGTGAGCAACGGTGCCCAGAAATTCGTCGATAGTAACAGCTTGTTTGTCGGCTTGGACGACCAAGTCCTGGCGGATACGCGGCAGTAATTGGCCGCTCTCAATCTCTTTACCGCCAATAACTACTGTGTACGGCACTTTCATAACTTCAGCGTCACGAATCTTTTTGCCAACCGACTCATTGCCGGCATCCAGTTTGGCGCGTATGCCTAGTTCTTTGGCTTGCTCAACGACTTTTTCAGCATACTTAACCACTTCGTCTTCCTGGTTGAGTGTGGCCACTCGTATCTGTTCCGGAGCCAGCCAGACCGGGAATTTACCGGCCGAATGCTCAATGTAGACACTCAAGAAGCGCTCTACCGAACCAAGTAATGCGCAGTGGATCATGACTGGACGGTCGGTACTGCCATCTTCGGCAGCGTATTCCAAACCAAAGCGTTCGGGCTGCACAAAGTCCAATTGAACAGTGGCCACTTGGTGCTCACGCCCAATTGCATCAGTTGCCATAAAGTCGATTTTGGGTCCATAAAAGGCGGCTTCACCGGCTTCTTCAAAGTATTCCAGCTGGTTAGCTTCAACGGCTCGCTTTAGTTGGGCTTGGGCACTGTCCCAGAGCTTTTTATCACCTAAATAGGCATCACTATCATCTCTATAAGACAGTCGGACGCGCAGATTCAAACCAAGCGTACTGTAAAGTTCTTGAGCAGCTTCCAGTAAGTTATTAATCTCGATTTCTATCTGATCATGGCGGCAAAAAACGTGGCTATCATCCTGGGTAACTGACCGCACGCGGCTCAAACCGTTTAGCTCACCGGTCTTTTCGTCGCGGTAAATGGTGGTTGTTTCCAGATAGCGGATCGGCAAATCACGGTAGCTACGCTGTTGGCTGGCATAGATGCGGGTGTGGTGCGGACAGTTCATTGGTTTGAGCACTAGATCATCCTTGGTTTCCTGACTTTTCACTAGGAAAAGCTCATCACCAAATTTATCCCAGTGCCCGCTCATTTTATAGAGATCGTTTTTGGTCATATGGGGCACCCAGACCTTCTCGAAGCCATAGCGCTGACGTAGTTCATTGGAGAAACTGGTTAACTCTTCACGCAGTACGGTGCCACGCGGAGTGAACAGCGGTAAGCCCGAGCCAACCAAATCTGAAAACAAGAATAGATCGAGTTCTTGACCCAGCTTGCGGTGATCGCGCTCCCTGGCTAGTTCCATCATCTTCAGGTAGTCTTCTAGTTCTTTGCCTGTAGCAAAAGCTACTCCGTAAATGCGTTGCATCTGCGGCTTCTTTTCATCACCCCGCCAATAAGCACCAGAGACACGCACCAGCTTAAAGGCACCTGCCTTCCCTGTTGATTCAACATGGGGGCCGCGGCATAAGTCGGTAAAGTCACCATTGGTATAGAAAGAAACTTTGCCAATTTGGGCGTGGGCAGGCGAAGTCCCGCTAATGCCAGCCGGCAGACCCATCATTGCACTGTCTAGCTCACTGGCCAGCGTGGTCCCTTCACGCTTCAGATCGTTTAATAACTCTTCTTTATATGGCTGCTTAGCTTGATTGGCCCAGGCCAGCGCGGCATCAATATCCATTTCGGTGTGCTCAAATGGCTGGTCAGCCGCGATTATTTTCTTCATTTCAGCCTCAAGGCGTGGAAAATCCTCCTCACTTAGGCTGGTATCACCAAGATCAACATCATAATAAAAGCCGTTTTCTACTACTGGTCCGACGCCAAATTTAGTCTGAGGCCAGATGTGCTGAATAGCTGTAGCCATGATGTGAGCCAGTGAATGGCGCATGGCTTCCAGATTAGTTGGCTCGGACATAGTTGCTCCTTTATATTCCTATATATTCCTAAACTCTTGAGGAAAGTTGGGCGAGTTAATAAAAAGACGCGCTTGATTAAATATTCTCGCAAATACATTTAATCTCGCGCGTCTCGGGTCCGCTTCGTTGCAGACGGTTCCACCGGACATTTTACTCGTAACTGCACGTTATCGTACGTTCTGTTTGCCGACGAGGCTCCGCGGGTGGTGAGTCCGCCTCATTGCCTACTAAAATTGTACCATAACCCTGTATTAGCCCCTATAGAACCCTTTTATATCCCACGTCTGTTAAGCGAAAGCCACGCTGGTGGGTGCGCTTTGTTAGTTCTCCTGAGGAGTCATATCTGAAGATACGTCGACGAAAGAAACTGGCAAAGCGTGCCGCCAGCGTGGCTTGAGGCTGGAGGGGAAATATAAAAGGGTTCTTAAAAAAAGGGAGCGGTTGAATGATCTCGCACGTCATTCAACCGCTGCAAACACTTCCCTGAACCAAACCCAACAGAAGAGTAGTATACATACGCTAGTACTATATGGCTAGCACTTTTGTATTGTTTTTCTTACAAACAAAGTGTGTATAATTTTAAATATGCCTGAAATGGGAAGGGATTACCCCTATGACTGGATTAAAGAAGACTTCGAGACAGTTGGTGAGGTTGATGGGAATATGTGCGATTACAGTATCTTCAATGATGAACAGCGAGGTGCACAGATATTAGACATTCGGGCACTGCGCCAAGCCCGCGAAGCCGATAATTCAGAAGGAAATGAAGCCTGGGATGAAACTTGGTAAGTTTACTTTTTCCCTGTTATTCGCTATTCTTTAATCTGTTTCCGGGCGGTTAGCTCATTTGGCTAGAGCGCTACATTGACGTTGTAGAGGTGATAGGTTCGAATCCTATACCGCCCACCAAAAATACTCGCCGCTGGCGAGCTTTTATTTTCTATACCCCTCACAGATTCGGTTTAGATATCTGAGATTGTGAATGCTCACTAGGCTGCCAGCTAATGGTTCGCTGACTTTGAATTGATGACGTAAGAAGCCTCGGCTATATCCTCCAGCGCATGTCGCACAATCACAAGCGGGATCTAGTGGACTAGAATCATTTATATATTTGGCGTTAGTTAGATGAATGGTATTATCACCTTCAATCCACGCTGTTCCATGCCGCCCATTACGAGTGGGCAGTACGCAGTCCAGCATATCGATGCCGTTCTCAATTGCAAAACGAAGATCAACTGGATCGCCTACTCCCAATAAAAAGTGTGGTCTCGCTGTGTCATACATGGGCCCAAGATATTCCAGAATAGCATGCATATCTTTTCGTGACTCACCTACCGACAAGCCGCCAATAGCAATGCCGTCAACAGGTAATGACTGCACAGTTTCCAAGCTTTTTTTACGAAGTTTTTTATCCAACCCGCCTTGTACCACGCCAAATAATAGTGGTCGTTCAGCCGGCTTCATCTCTTTAGTGAGCCGTTGGAATTCGGCCAAACTACGCTCCAGCCAGCGGTGCGTTCTCTCGAATGCCTCTTTGGTACGGGCACGTCCTTGGTCATCCAGTGCCGTAACGTCATCGAAAGCCACCATCATATCCGACCCCAGCTGCAGTTGGGTTTGAATTGATATTTCCGGTGATAAAAAGACCTCGTCGCCATTTTGAGGATTAGTAAAAGTCACACCCTCCTCGGTGATTTTACGTATTTTGGCCAACGAAAACACTTGAAAGCCCCCGGAATCGGTCAGGATTGGGCCGGCCCATTTAGTAAAGTCATGCAAACCGCCTAGTTTGGCAATTGTTTTCGAACCAGGTTGCATATAAAGATGATACGTATTACATAAAATGACTGAGGTGCCAGTGGTTTTTACGACTTCAGGGGTGAGTGTTTTAACAGCACCTCGGGTGGCATCCGGCATAAAGGTCGGTGTTAACACCTTACCAGCTCGTGTTTTTAACCGTCCGTTGCGGATTTGACTATGGCTTTTTAGTACTTCAAACGGGGTTGTCTTATCTGTTTTAGGCATGTGGACTACTATATCATTTTAAATTGCTTACGCCCGCCTGGCGTCTTGACTACAATGAACCGTTCTGCTAGCATTGCCCTTTGTGTGTAAACGGGAGGCGCTCATTACTTGAGTACCATCACGGCTACGCTTGAGGAGTTTAAACTCTTTTACGAAGAGCTAACACCCACAAGACGTACCATCAGTCGAATACGACGCGTTCGAACCCAACCCGTTCAGGGGTAAGATCGAACGGAAGACCCCGGTTTGAGAGACCCGGGGTCTTTTTTATGGCTTGACAATACGATAAAACGTAATAAAGTCAAATATATGACTAGGCTTGCGGGTGGAGTCAGAATAAGTGGTCCTATAACGAGCGACGAAGCTATTCGCCCCCGTTATGAGCGTTCGCTTCTGACGAAATTGCGAGTCGGTGGCGCAGCACTTTTATTGACAGCAGCTATTGCAGCCTGCGGCGGACAAGCTAATGGCACTCCGGTTAAAGTTGGTGCTGACACCACGACCACACTTCCTGATGATATGCCAAAAAGGTGCGCAGATGGAACTTTAGAACATAGAACAAGAGATCCTATCGCTCCAGGTGTGACTGCCGCAACAGATGAGCAATTTAGGCCAGCACCGGACAACTGTTAATCATATACGAGAAATGAATTATGAAACGAGCACTAGCCCCAATACTAATCAGCCTAGCATTAGTAAGTGGGGTGCTTGGTGTAGCCTTAGCCAAAAACCACTCAGAAAAAGTCCATTATCATGAAGCGCACGAACACATAGCTGAAGATGCACCTTATACCCCTGAACAGGTTGCAGAATTACGCGAATATTACCGCAATCAACCTAATGTCTTCGCCTGTGTAGAGGATGATGGTTCCGCCACAATCGTTGCCGTCACTCCAGTTTCGCCAGAACAACAGGCAGCGGCCCAGGCAAATCAATCCCAAACTGCTCCAGTCGCTCCAGCTACGGCAAGCAATAATAGTGCACATAATCCAGGAGGCCTACCATGCAAAGATCCGTTATAAAATATAGGAGCTTCCTTAGTTCACTTGCAGTTCTTATAGCTCTGCTGCTAATGACTTTATCTGTAATACCTGCCCAGGCATCTCCCTCTTGCCTAAATGTTAATCCTTGCGCCCACTGGATAATACCCGGTGGTTGGCAACCGCCACCTTCTGTATATTTTGTAGACCATACCAGTTCTCGCTGGCCCGTTAAAGAAGTTGTTGAAACATGGGGCACATCCCATAGAGTATGGGCTATTTATGCAACTTCTTGTCCCGTATATCACCACTGCGTGAATGTTAGCGAATATGCTGCTACAGATGGCTACGTCGGTGTAACTAACTGGAAGGTTGATAGATACGGTCATTTTGTCGATGGGAGTGTCGGTATTGCTCTTAATGATGTTTATGGTTCGAGCTCTGTTAGTAAACTTAATCGACAGGTCGCTTGCCACGAAACCGGCCACGCCCTCGGCCTTGGCCACAACACGGAAAAGAAGTCATGCATGTATGCAAGCAGTGACGGTACGGGGCAATACCCAACCACGGAAGACACCTACTTGCTTACCGCCATATACGGTCATACCGATTAATAGGTATTACTTATTCGTCTCCGTCAATAATTAGCAGTCTTTTTATCAAACGGTTGTAAATACTTATCCCTAGTTTGTCCACTAGATTTTTTTACTGCGTTATGACAACATATTGTCATGGTATGCATATATTGCGGTAAAGATACTCAAGTTATCAATTCCCGGCTCCAGAAGAAACCTAATCAGGTGTGGCGACGACGTAAGTGCTTACATTGCGGCAATATTTACAGCTCAATTGAGAGCGTTAACTGGGGTCAAGCCATCCGTTTTAGTCATAAAGGACGTTTAGAGCCGTTCTCACGTGATCAACTCTTCTTAAGCTTGTATGAGGCGTGTCGGCACCGTAAGTCCGCTCAAAGCGACGCTACGGCGCTGACAAGCACCGTGCTGAGCAAGTTACGCCCCCACATTAAAGTGGCCAGTATTGAACGCGAGCAAGTTATTAATACGGCCGTCAAAGCACTGAAGCATTTTGATAAAGCGGCCGCAACCACCTATAGCGCCTACCACCCTCTTTAAGTAGGGGTTGGTTTCTCTAAAGCTGGTTCAGTTGCCGGTGCCAAAGATCTACTGAGGTCAAAATCCATCGGAAAAACTTTTGGTATCTGGTCACCTGATGGCGAGGCTATCACAATGCTGGTAGTTACACCAACGCTGCGCAGTCGGCGCAGCAAGTCCAAACCTGCCCTTATAACTTGAGATTCGGTTATGCCACCTGTTGCAACTTAACCTAAAAAAGCTGCATCCTGTCGCCGCAAAGTAATATTCTTTCTCACTATGCGCGCTTCAGGAACAGAGATGGCAGTAGGATCTATATCAGTCATAAATAAATCTTAACATCTTATTGGCCTTTTGCAAGCCTACCCTCTCTGGAACTTTTTTGTCCGTGGTGGCTCATTGACTACTGCTTTTTCAGTAACATCAAACTTGCCAATATAACGCCCGAAGGCCAGATGAGCTTGGGAGTTAATAGCTGCGACGGAGTTGAATAGCACACCGACAACAGGCGTTAGGATCCATTGCCAGACAAAACCAAACGCCCGACGACGTTTATGGTGCGCTGGTCGTTGCGGCAAAGTAGCAATACCAATGTAAACCACAAACAGCAACACCATGAGCGCCACGGTGTTAATAGTACTTATGATGTTGGGCAGTCTTAGAGCCACAATATTATGAGGTGCATTGCGGTTCAGAAACAGCGGTAGCCAGCCGGATAGAAGCAGCAATGGTGCCGAAGTTGCCCAACCAACATGAGATTCCAAAAGACGCCAGAACTTGCCGGTAGCGTCGACCTTAGATACGTTGTTCTTTTTGAAAAAAGCGTTGGTTGCCACATAAGCAACATCTGAAGCACCGTAAGTCCAGCGTCGTATCTGTTTGAACTGGGCCCAGGTAGTCCGGATGCGCTTGCCTGCCAGCACGGCGTCCTGATAGATCGGGACATATAGCGGTAATACTTCGTAATCGCCGTCATAGCGGAAATAGGAGCGCCAGAACTGATGACCATCTTCTACAATTGTACGGACACTCCAGAAATTTGTATCCAGTAAGGCATCCAGGCTTTGGCTGTGGGCCGAAAAATTACGCAAAGCATGCCAGCGGACTGAGTTAGCCATATGGAAATAGGTATTAGAAATAGCGCACAACCGCATCAAGGCCGGCACGTCCCAGATATTATTGGTGTACAAAGTAACTGGCTGATAGGATTTCTGCTTACGATTTTCGGCTGAAATATAGACATAGGTTAGAAGCGAGAAGTAGTTTTTATCGGGCCGGTTATCAGCATCCAGGGTCGTAACCAGAACGCGTGAGGGGTCAATGCCCTGCTTTTTGACCCAGGCAGCGACACGGTGGCCACAGCGGGTAGCATTAGCACCTTTGCCGGGGATTTCATCATTCTGCAAGGTGTGTTCAACGGCTTCAATGTGATAGAACTGATCTTTATAACGAGCAACTGTTTCGAGGGTTTCGCGTTTCTTTTGGGCTCCGGCCCTTTGTTCGTAGGCAATAAATAAGGCGGTTTTTCGGTTCTTAAAGCCAGCTGTATTAATTGTGTATTCAATGGTCGGATGCAGGATGGCCTGGGTTTCGTTGTAGGTACAAATAATGACAACTTGAACCACTTCATCGGGTAGCATATCGATGAGTTTTCCCTGTTGCAGCCGTTGTAGGTTGGCTATGTGGTCACGCATGAAACTCAGTTTGCTGCCTCTGTGGTTGGCAATCACTTTTTCTGGTTCATAAAAATCTAGGAGTAGTTTTTCCCAATCGATCTTGCGGGCCTGTTTTACTTTGGCGTAGCCTTCGCTGACTCTGATTGACATGGCCGTAGCCCGGATAAGCAGTAAAAGAATGTAGGTAATAATAAAGTAGGCCGCAGCCGTTACGGCGTAGATGCTCAACACTATTGGCGTCGCAAATATAAGAAGCGAAAGTGCTCCTGGTAGGATTTCAAAGAAGCGGTAGACGAAGTGCCTGTCCTTTGGAACAGGAATCTCCAGATCGGTCATGTGATAAGCAGCGCATTACTGACCACAATGGCAATAATCAGTAGAAGTAGTCCCATGCCTAAAATCGTCACAGCGTATTCTCGTCTAACTGGGTAAATACGAATACTTATAAGGGTATTCACGAGCATAATCAGGACCATAAATACAATAAAGCTAAGGGGTCCTAGTGCCCCACCGGGCTTAAAGTGGCTGACACCCAAGTTGGCTCGATATTCGACTATGTAGCTGCCGCTACGTCCGCCTAACCTTAAGGCAATTTGCAAGCTGCCGAAGATGGCCAGAAATGCACTGACGCTCAACAGCAACAATATCAACCGATCATGGATGTAACGATTTTGGTTGGGCATTGGCTATAGATTATATAGCTTCTAGTGGATGGTTGGTAGTGGGCCAATGCTAGAGTTAAAGCCTTAATTTGGCGGGCCCGACCGGATTCGAACCGGCGATCTTCTCCGTGACAGGGAGACGTGATAGGCCAGCTTCACTACGGGCCCAGCAAACCAAAGCTTTAAAAGACTAAGCGATAGTAGCAAGAACAGGGGTAAAAAGCA
>CAZSHK010000030.1:0-9301 GCA_964606965.1 uncultured Candidatus Saccharibacteria bacterium | reverse complement strand
AGCCCTCAGATTCAAACTTAATCCGATACATCTGTGAAATAGCTTGGTCATCTTCTATAATGGCGATCTTCGTCATCTTAGCCCCTGTTAGCAGTTAATTGTGTTAGCATAGCTTATGTGCAATTATGATCCAATTATTACTAAAAATACAAACATTTGTACCTAACTTCTCAATGATAGGATTAATTCATGCTACAAACTGACGAAATCCAAAAGTTATCTAAGTACGTAACTAAGAATGATCACGAAACGCCTTATATGGTTACAGATTTGAGTAAGGTTGAGCAAAAGTGTCGTGAGTTTAAGAAAGTTTTTCCAAGTATTGATCTTTACTATGCGGTTAAGGCTTTTAACGAAGATGAGGTAATTAAACACATCGATCCATTACTAGATGGTTACGACGTCGCCTCATTAGCCGAAATCAAACAGCTTACAAATCTTGGTATAAAACCAGCCCGAATGACTTATAGTAATCCGGTAAAGGGTGAGGACAGCATAAGAGAAGCAGTACGCATTGGCGTTGGCTCTTTCGCCTACCAATCCGTAGAAGAGCTCAACAAAATTCGGCGCTGCACTGAGGATAAATTAAAAGTATATCTACGCCTTAAGGTTTCGGATGAGACTAGTGAACTTAGCTTTTCTTCAAAGTTCGGCTGTGAACCAGATGAAGCCGTTGAGCTACTGTCCGCTGCCAAGAAAATGGGATTTGAGCCTGCCGGACTTACTTTTCATGTTGGCTCACAAGCCACTTTTAATGGTGTATGGGAACGTGCGCTGGGAAGATGCCAGCATATTATTAAGGAAGTTGCTCAAGAAGGCATAAAGCTACAGTTTATTAATCTTGGCGGCGGTTTCCCGGTGCAATACGAAAGTGAACACCCCTCTCTTGAAGAAGTTGGGCAGACTGTAAACTCTGCACTAACTACCTATGGCGATGATTTTCAGGGTTTGACCTACTTGGCAGAACCCGGGCGATTCTTGGTGGCAGATTCTTCTACAGTTGTAACCACAGTAATTGGGGCTGAAAAAAGAGGCGGCACACCGTGGCTATTCCTAGACGTGGGCTCTTTCCAATCTTTTGTGGAAATTTTTGAATTCGAATATTTCCCGTACCCTGTCTATTCACTAAGACATTTAGATGCCGACGTGGCCAAAGTTAAAAAAGAGAAATACGTTTTAACCGGCCCCTCATGCGACTCATTCGATACATTAACTACTAGCATAGAATTACCGGTTAACATTAAAGTCGGGGACAAACTTCTCATTACAATGAGTGGCGCCTACACAACCGTATATGGCAGCACCTTCAACGGTTTTGTAGTGCCCCCTAGAGTTTTTATTAAGGGGTAACTAGTTCTTCGAGGTAGGGCGGTAATACTTTTGAACTAAAAAAGATTTCAGGGCTTAGATATTTGCACTTACCCTGCAAGCTTTGGAGCCGTTCAGTAATAGTCTCTTTATCTATTCTGTGCTCAGTTGGTGAAGAGACAAGGAAACCAAACAGACTTAGCTGATAAGTCGGTATCATGGCGTGATGTAGAGTTACTTCTTTAAACACTCTTTTCAGTCGATTTGTAAGCATTTTGGCTTCGTCAGGTTGGAAAAGTAACGAGCCGCAATGGGTGGTCATAATTCCATCATCAGAGAGTATTCGTTTAACATCTTGATAAAAAGGCTCGGCAAAAAGTTCTTCGGCTGGGCCGCCAGGCAATGGATCGGTCAGATCGAGAACAACAATATCGAATTTATCTTTGCTGTTTTGTATATATTCCTTGCCGTCGGCTATTACCAGCTCAACTTTATCGTTGCGCAAAGCACCTTCGCTGACGCTCGGCAAAAACTTCTCACTAACTTGTACAATATTTTCGTCTATTTCCACTTGCACAATTTTCTCAACGCTTTTAATGCGCAGAGCTTGCTTAGCAGCGCCACCATCGCCGCCACCAATAATTAGAATGTTTTTAGGGTGACTATGTAACAGCGCCGGTAGGGCTACCATCATCTCGTGATAAATAAATTCATCTTTTTCAGCAACTTGTATGATTCCATCAAGTGCCAGCATGTGCCCAAAAAACGGCGTATCAAACACCTGTATATGCCCGAACGGGCTTTTTTCGTCGTAGAGTAATTTGGTGTAATAAACGGATATCTTTATGTCTTGCTTGGAATAAGGTAACTCAGCTTCGGTAAACCAAATATCGGTGCTGTTGTCTTGAGGTTTCACTAGGATGGACGTATTCCTCTAGCGACACGTGTAAGTTCGGTCCGTTTAGGCTTGAATTGTTCTTTCAAATACTTTATTGCTGCCATGGGCTTCATGCTTTTACCGCAGGTGAATACGTCAATAGCGATGTAATCATACTCAGGCCAGGTATGAATAGAAATATGTGATTCTGCTAGCATTACTATGGCCGTAATGCCCTCTGGGGTAAATTTGTGCTTAATTGTTTCTAGAATGCGGGCGTTAGCGACATGGGTGGCGTTAACAAGGATTCTTTCTACTTCATCGGCGTCTTCAATTGTGCGCCCGCCCCAGAAGTCCGCAATAATATGGCTACCAATTCTGTTACGGGCTTCGCGATGGTTGAGATCTTCAAAGACGCGTTGTCTTTTCGGTTTAACTTTGGTTACTGTCATGATTGAGTAGTTTTAATTTTAGCGCACCTTGGTATTTTATTGTAATATACAGTGGCTCACGAAGCAATTATGCAGAAGGGAAACTCTCTTGGGCGATTGACTGATCGATATTTTCGGTGGGCGTTTTATTTCTCTTCATTCGTTTACGGGTTAATCGCCCACTTTCCATTAATAGCGCAATGCCTGTATAAAGCCACGGACTTTTAGCCCAAGTCATAAATGTATCTGTCCAGTCGCTCTCCGGGAATGCTTCATAAATACTCAGCGCACCAACGACAACTCCAGCAGCAAAGGCAGCTGTGCGATGGCTGATACGTTCAGTTGTTTTAATAGATTGTTTCAAGGTTACTTCAGGTTCGGCAAATTTTTCAGCAAGAATATACGGCATTGAACCCAGGCCAAAACCACCCGAGCCTTCCCGAACAGCATTAAGTGCTTCTTTGCCTGATTCACTAAACCCGCCCCTAAGTCTATTAAGCGTGTCGCCTTCAGACTCACTTCTTCCATTGCGAAAAGCATCGATTACGCCACCTTCTGATGGCGCTACGTCTCTTGCATAGTCCACGGCTTTAGGGAAGTTGCTGTTGAAGGTATCAATAGTCTTTGGAGAATATTTTAATGCACCGCCTAAAGCTGCGCCAGACACGAATTGCTGTACATATACATAACCGGCAAGAACACCCGCTGCCTGCCATTTACTACCAGTGCTAGTATATGTATTTATAGCGATGCTAGGGCCAAGTATTTCAGCTAGTCTTCCGCGGTCCGCGACTTGTGCTGCAACGGCGGTAGTCATGAAGATCTTACCTCTTAGTATAGAATCACTCCAGTCTTCGCGTGCTGCTGAGATAGTATCTTTAATTCGGCGCATAAAGCCTATCTTCGTTGGCTCTACATCTAAGGCCAAAACAGGTGTACTTAGGTCTGTTTCATGATTATCTACAACTTCAGGTGCTGTAGTGGCTTGCAAAACCTCAAAAGGGGCTGAAGTTGATGAAGGCCAACGAGCTGGTTCACTCATGAATAGAAGTATACCATAAACATATCAAATAAGCAAGAGCATTATGAAATTTCTTATTCTTGCTTTAATATAAAAAGATTCTAAAATAAGGAAATAGAATGGATATTCCTCACCCAGATGGGTCCGATCACGCCAATTCACGAGAACTAGAAGCTCGACATGTCTTAGAAGTACATCAGCATCCTAAAGTTGGTATGCGAATTGAAGTTGTAAGCCCTTATGATTCACGCGTTGATACAGCTATAGATATAGAGGTGGCTGCCCTGGCTGCCCTTGGCGACAAAGCAGAGGAAGTTCGAGAAGAATACACTCCATACCGTAACAAGTCTTTATACTTTTTGGTATTCGACGACACAAGTGAAGGTAAACCTGAGGACATGCTTGGCATGGGCCGTCTTATTCCCCACTCTGAGGAATTAGGCAATAAAACATTGAATGATCTTGCAAAACTTAGCTGGAAAACAGACAAGATCGAGTCGACAGGGGATGGAGAAAACGCCGAAGACATTGTGCAGGCCTTTCTTACAGAATCAGGTTGCGAAGATATGGCAAAGGTATGGGACATGGCAACTCTCGCTATGCGCCTTGACATTCCTGAACTAAAGCAAGCGAAAGTAGCTGATCGTATAGTTGCTAGTTTTGCGCAAGAAATTATAGCTGCGTGGAAGAGAGGCGAACTCACCCACCTTACTTCATTTGACGAAGAATATGCTTTTACTGTTTTCAGTGACAAGATGGGCTATCCTTTTCATAAAATGTTTGGGTTGAGCACCTTATCTTATGATAGTTTTGGTACCGGAGATTCTATGGTGGCACAACCATCTTGGATAGCTGCAGAGGGCATAAACCAAGTTATTAAAGACGCCAGCACAAAACACCTAGCTCGAGTTGTTTTAAAAGAGAGTGTATCTAGCAGTATTGTTGATCGTGCATTCGCTCGATCAGAGCAGTAGCTTTTTTCAGACTCAAACGGCATAATGCTTGTCAATGGATATAAGCTTAGGCAGTTTGTTTATTATCACCAGTTTGGTGATTATTAACGGAACATTAGGTTTCTTGGTAATTACCAGAAATTCTAAAGCAACCTTAAACCGACTATTTTTATTAATGACCATGGGTATAACCCTGTGGGTTACCTCTAGTGCCATCTCTGATAATACGGCGAACTATGACTTAGCGCGTTATACGTCTTTTCTTGCTTTTGGTGCAAGTTTCTTTGCAATATCTTGTGCTTATTTATTTTCATACGTTTTTAGGTTCGGTAGGTTGAAGCGATACCATCTTTTTATCTTCATTTTTTGTGTTATTTTGAGTTTTTTATATGCGACACCACTAGTCTATGATCTCGGTGCCACAATTGATACATATACAAATGGCGTACTTTATGGCCCCTATCTAGTAAGTATGGTTACTGCCTTGGGTTTGATTCTTTATAACTTTGGTAAAGTTGCACGACACGGAAACCATTTACAAAAGAACCACGCAAGGCTAATTTTTGCCGGTTTTGCCGGTATGACAATTTCGGCACTAATTACGAATGCTATATTGCCAGCAATTATAGACATAACCTGGACTACTAATCTAGGCCCGCTATTCACAGTGCTATTTGTCGTAAGCGTGGCTTATTCGATTGTCCGCCATCATATGTTTGACCTACGTTTGGCAGTTGCGCGAGGTATGGCATATGTATTAACAGCCGGCGTGGTAGGTGGTTTCTACCTTGTGCTGATTTCTATAGTAAGTCAGTTATTCTTGGGTGGGTTAACTGTTGGCTTGCAGTACCAACTAGTAACGGTAAGCATTGCTATCTTATCGGGCTTGACTTTCTATCCTCTCAAACGCGTTTTCGATCATTTTACTAACCATATATTTTACCGAGACGCCTATGAGCCACAGCAATTTATCGATGAACTTAATCAGTTGCTTGTCTCAAGTATTGATCTCGGCCCCTTATTAAAAGCAAGTGCCGAAATAATAGAAAGGAATCTAAAGGCTGATTTCTGTTATTTTATGATCAGAAAAACATCTTATTTCCCAAGACGAATAATGGGTAACAAGTCACAAAGCATAGCAGACAAAGCCTTGGATGAAATAACAGAGGCAGCCCCTAAAGTACGCGAAAAAGTAATCGTGGCCGATTATCTAGAAGATGGTCAAAAAGATCTCGCAGATACTCTTGTTTCAAATAATGTGACTGTTCTCATACATCTCACACCCACCGTTGCTAATAATAAAGAAGGTCTCGGTTATATATTCATTGGACCCAAAAAGAGCGGCAACCTCTACTCCAATCAAGATATAAAGATACTAGAGATTATTACGAACGAACTTATTATTGCCATTCAAAATGCGCTTAGATTTGAGGAGATAGAGAACTTCAATGTAACCCTGCAAGAGAAGGTCAACGTCGCTACCAGACAGCTGCGTCAGACAAACGAGAAGCTAAGGGCGCTAGATGAGACTAAGGATGAGTTTATCAGTATGGCTTCCCACCAGCTACGAACGCCGCTTACAAGTGTTAAGGGTTACCTGAGCATGGTTATAGAAGGTGATACTGGTAAAGTAAAGCCTGACCAAGCAAAATTGCTCAACCAAGCCTTTATAAGTGCCCAACGGATGGTCTATCTTATAGCTGACTTATTGAATGTTTCGCGGCTTAAAACAGGTAAGTTTATTATAGAGACCGCGCCGTCTAATTTGGCAGATGTTATTGAAGGCGAAATCAGTCAACTTACAGAGACGGCAAAGGGTCGTAATCTAGAGTTAATTTATGATAAACCCAAGGATTTCCCTATTCTTATGCTGGACGAGACTAAAATTCGCCAAGTAATAATGAACTTTATAGATAACGCTATCTATTACACCCCTGCCGGGGGCCATATAGAAGTTAAACTGGTGGACAACCCTGACACAGTTGAATTTATGGTGGTGGATGATGGTTTGGGCGTACCTAAAGCCGATCAACACCATCTGTTTAGTAAGTTCTACCGGGCTGGCAATGCTAAAAAGGCGCGTCCGGATGGCACCGGATTAGGCTTGTTTATGGCTAAGAAGGTGATTGTAGCCCAAGGCGGGGCTATTATCTTTAAGAGTCAAGAGGGCAAGGGTAGTACCTTTGGCTTTAGTTTTGCTAAATCCCAACTCCAAAAAGCTTCAAAAACCTCTGCGCCAGCCAAAAAAGAGTCTGAAACCACTCCAGTTAGCAAAACATCCTAACAACTAAAAATAAGCATTTAACACCGAAAACGCTTGTGATTTGATAATTATGTGTTGAAAACTATTGACAATAAGCAAAGCTTGTTGTAGAGTTTAGGTCATACGTGATCAAACCCTTAAGGGTGGGCACGGTGAGGTGAAAGTAAAGAAGGAGTATCAATGGAACCATTTAATATGCCAAGCGGTCCCCCACTAGCAGAAGCGCCTAGTGTTATTAATGTTCATTGGGCAAGCCCAAATGTGGCATCACCTATGAATGCGCCGAGGGTGCAAACTGCAACAGAAGTTGCTGTACAGAATAATATTAAGAAGCGTTCTGCTTTACGTACAGGTTTGTATGGTTTTGGCGGAACTTTAGGTGTCGGTGCAATACTTGGAACCGGTTATGCGGTTCTTGGTGGCGACAAAAAGGCTGACGCTGGTCAACTTTCTTTTTCTGAACACGCTGCGCAAGCCGCAAATGAAGCCTGTGCTGACGGCATGTTTACTAAAGGTGCTTTCGAGGCTCAGAAAAACGCTCTTCCTAATACACTTCACCCAAAACCAGAAACCACACCAACCGACGTTGCTGGCATAGTTACATACCTTATTGGCCGCACCGGCGTAGCTTGTGATGGTGCCCCAACCCTTGCAGCTATGACAGCTGTTTCATCTGATCTATTAGGTGGCGGTGGCCCTGGCGACGTTTTTGCCAGCACCGACATGAACAAACTTTCTAAGCAATACGCAGCTGATGCCGAAAAGGCTAAACTAGCTGCTAAAGAAACAGCCAATGTGTTTGCCCGCGGCAAGGCAAATAAAGAAGCTATAGACGGCAACTATTTCAAAATTGTTTCAGAACCAACTGATAAGCCCGACGTCTATAATATTTCGTTCGTAGAAACGCATCTAACTGTTGATGCTAATTCGGCTGAAGTTTTGGACTATAAAATGATCCGAAACGATACCACTACAGATGGTAACCAGGAACAGACCATAGTTGTACCGTTTGAAGATGGCCAGATTTACGTAAAGCATGCCTTTGGTAATGCAAACGTAACGCATCTGGAAACAACCACTACCACAGCACCAGCTGGATCAACTGAAACTACTGCTCCAGGAGCAACCAACGCTCCAGCAGCCGGTGGTGGCGGTGGAACATTCGGTGCAACTACAGGCCCCGGCGAAGCTGATAAAGCCGGCAATGTAGAGGAAAGTGGCGACAAAGAGGGAAATATCCCAGGTATTCCTAGAAGTATCGGACCTGGTCCGGGCACACCAAACACCCAGCCGGGAACTCCTAATACTCAGCCTGGTACACCTAACACCCAGCCTACACCTACTACCCAACCTACACCTACTACCCAACCTACACCTACTACCCAACCTACAGCTACCACTCAACCAACTCCTACAACCCAACCTCCAACCACGGAGACTCCTACCACCCAACCTCCAACCACGGAGACTACCAACAAACCACCGGAGCCAACTACACCTGAGCCATGTGCCGATCCATTTAACCCAAATTGTCACAACACCGCCCAGACTGTAGCATCAGTAAAACCCGGAGTTTCGGTTAACACCCTTGTAAGTCCTGAAGGAATGTTAATGTCACTACCGCTTGCCATGATGGCACTTACTGCACTTGCTAAGCGTCGCTTCGCCAAATTAAACCCAGTAAGTAAGAGAGCGTAAGGAGTAGATGATGAAAATATTTAGTAAACTCATATCAGCTGCAACGCTAAGTGTAACCACTTTAGCAATTGCAACCATTGGACTTGCTGGTTCTGCTGGCGCAGCAGCCTGCATTCAGTACAACGCCAATGGGTTTAATACGCCAACCACACCTGTTTTCAACAACATCTGTGGAGCACCTGGCGTCGGTAACGAGTCCGACTTTGTCCGTATTCGCCAGAGTTCAAATGGTGATGACAAAGACAATCAGAACAACCCTAACTACACTGGAGCAACACTTGCTGCAGCTTGTAGTGCAGGTGATAAGTTCGACATCTGGAACTACGTGCATAACGATGCTACCCAAGATTCAAACAACAACGGTAGCGGTACGGCAGTTGCTCACAACGTAGCCATTAACATGGTTGCTCACCTAAATACACCAGGCAGTGCCTTCCGTTTCACAAGCACCGTTAGCGCTAGCAATGCCGCTAGTGTTACTGACACCACTAACCTTGATTGTGGTAACAAAGTTGTTAAGCTAACGCTTTCACCTAGCTCAGTCCATGTCTATAGCCAGCAATATGGTTGGCGCGATCTTAACGACAATGTCGTTAACAGCACTACACCTCTTGGTAGCCCAACAGCTGGAAGTGGTAATGTATGGGGTTGCTGGGACTACCGCGTGTTAGTGGTTTACCAAGTAACCGTTCAGGAAATTCCTCAGCAGCCACAACAGAGTTTGTCTTGTACATTACTTGACCTTACAGT
>CAZSHK010000029.1:0-9787 GCA_964606965.1 uncultured Candidatus Saccharibacteria bacterium | reverse complement strand
TGCGAATTGCTTCGGATTATTTTGGTTTGGCCGATGACACAGCACCGTTAGAACTCGAATCCTATTTGGTAGAATTTGAGGCCGATACAATGGATGTTATGACATTAATTATTGACTGCGAGGAAGCATTCAATGCACCAGTTGAAGAGGAAGAATTAGAAGAAGTGATATTTGGTCGTAGACGAAGATTACTTGAGCACGACTTACCGCCAATTCGTGAAGATCTAAGGTTTTCGGATCTGTTAGGCCTTTTCCAAAGAATGAGTGGTGTAACTATATGAAAATTCAAATTATCACGCTTTTCCCGGAAATGTTTCCGGGTGTGCTAAACTCCAGCATGCTTTGGAAGGCGCAGGATCGTAAACTGGTCGATATCAGTTATATTGATTTGCGTGAATTCGGTATTGGCAAACGCCGAACTGTGGATGATACGCCCTATGGCGGCGGTGACGGCATGCTACTTAAACCCGAACCAGTAGTGGCGGCTATTGAGCAAGCCAAAAAGAATGACCCCAAAGCCTTGGTTTTACTGCCAACTCCACGTGGACAAGTCTACAAGCAATCTGATGCCAAGAAGCTTGCTAAAGTCGAAGGACTAATTATTGTCTGTGCACGTTATGAAGGCTACGACGAACGGATTACTGAATGGGTGGACGAGCAATACTGTATTGGTAATTACGTACTTACGGGTGGTGAACTGCCGGCAATGGTGATAGTTGACAGTGTCGTTAGGCTCATCCCGGGCGTACTTGGTGGGGCAACCTCCGCTGATATTGAATCTTTCCAAGATGATGACAAAACAATTGAATTCCCCCAATACACGCGGCCGGAAGATTTCGGGGGTTTGAAAGTACCTGACGTGCTACTTAACGGCAACCACGGCGAAATTGCCAAATGGCGTAAGCAGCAATCAGGCTAGGCTATACTAGTTATGTAACTAGGAGAAAACATGCGTTTTATTAAACCTGTCTACGCTCACTGCGACTTACCTTGCGGAGTTTATGATCCGGCCCAGGCAAGAATTGAAGCCCAGAGTGTGTTAGCAATTCAAGAAAAACTAGCCGGCTTTGAAGGCGATGATAGAGTGCGGGCTATATTTATTAAAGAAGAGCGGGCTGAACTTGTTAAGCACCATCTTTGGGTATTGTGGACTGATTATTTCAAGCCAGAACATTTAGAAAAGTATCCTGACTTACATGACAAGTTCTGGAAGGCTGCCAAACAAGCTGGAGAATGCAAACACCATTCTGAGCAGGCCGAGGGCAAGAAACTGCTGGAGATGATTGACGAAATTGCCGACATATTTTGGGAAACCAAGGGTGGGAAGCCAAAAGAGGCATGAGTTGGCCGTTGGCTCTGAGGCGGGTTGATGGGCATAGTATGGCGCCGCGTTTACTAGATGGAAGGGTAGTTCTAGTCAATCGCTGGTTTACCCCACTTAGAGTTGGCGATATTGTGGTGGTTAGGCATGACGGCAAAGAAAAAATAAAACGAATCACACAATTAGACAACGAACGCGTTTTTATTAGTGGCGATAACCGTTTGAAGAGTACAGATAGTCATGACTTTGGGTGGTTAAATAGAGATGCAGTTGTGGCCAAGCTACTATGGCCCAGAGCTTAGTTTACTTAAACCAAAATATTTATAGCTCGGGCCGCCACTAAAGCAACTGTTAATAATGAAGCCATACCCTGGAGAGTCATCAAAAATTTAGCTCGGTGCGAGAGAGGAACCGCATCCGTCGGGCTGAATGCCGTAGCATTCGTAACCGAGACGTATAAATAATCAAAAAATGTCGGTTGCCAATTAGGTTGCTCGGTGACTGCTGCAGAAGCCGTCATTTGCGGAAACAGAAAATCAACCGGCGGACGATGTGTGCCTCTGCCGCCAGGTCCACCCCCATCCATCTCCCAATACCACAATCCAAACATAATAATATTAGTTATAAAAATTGAGATAGCTGAGTATATAAGCGTTCGCCCATCAAGATGGCGATTTTGGCTTAGCAGGAAATCCAGGACTAATATTAGCGAAGTAATATTAGCAACTGAAATTAGCGCAATAAGAATCAAGCCACTTAAGCGCCGCAATCGCCCCGTTCTGGCCAGAAACAGATCGTGTCGGGTGATAGTCAGAACAGCCAATAAAAAGAATTCTAGCCCCGCAATCAAATACTTTGGACCCGCACTTAGATTGTCAACAAGCAATAACTGCAAAGCAATCGTTAGAACGATGGCCAATTGTATGTGCCAGATAGGCTCATTTTTTTCGTGGTTCATAAATTATTACCCTTGTAATAGAACAGGCTTATTCGCCTGAAATTCATAGAGAAGTATAGCATCTAGTGTTCAATCATTTACTACATCAGCCAGTGTCAAAGCTTTACAGTGTGGGCAGGTATCTTCGTATTCATAACGACGCGACCATAATTTTAAAGCTCGTCTTAAGCCCATGATATCCATGTAGCCAATTAGATCGGCAAATAAACGAACTAAAGAAGCAAAAAAGCCACCAAATGTCAGATTGCCCCATTGCACAACGGACCAGCGCGCTCCCACCGGCACTGCTGAAATCGGCCTAAATGGATGATAGGCAGTAATTGTTTTATCGTGCGCAATGCTTTTGAGGTATTTAGCTACGTAATTGGCGTTATGTATTGCGGTGAGAGCTAGCCCGCTATACGGTGTGGCGGCGTTATCACCAATCACAAAGGTATGTTCATCTACCCGTAAATAACCATCTACGATTACTTTTCCGCGATCGTCAAAACGGAACTGTTTATCGTTGGCTTTATAAAAAGGATTATTAGTTACGCCGGCAGTCCAAATGACGGTGTGTGTAGGGATGGAACGGGTGCCAGCCACTAGACTACCTTCAGTCTCTTTCATGACACGACAGTTTGTTTGTACTTTAACGCCAAGGCGCTGCAAACGTCTTTTGGTAATGCGCGATGCCTTTTTACTAGACATCGGCAATACTCGGTCAGCCGCTTCTATCAGTTCAATATTTACTTTGCTTTTATTTATATTATGGCGACGGGCCATCCGGGTCAGGTAATACCGTAGCGCACTGGCAAGCTCGACACCAGTTGGACCACCACCGACAACTAAGTAATTTTTTTCAGGCGACTGGCTGTCGACTAATTGCTGATGTAAATGAGCGCGAAGTCGATCGACTTCTTCAGCTGATTTGATACCAAAGGAATATTCTTCCAGGCCATCTATGCCAAAATAACTAGTTACAACACCAAGTGCCAAAACAGCGAAGTCGTATTCGTATTTTGTGCCACCTCCAGTAACTATTACTTGCTTTGCACGGTCAATCTTAAAGGCCCTGGCGTGAATAAGGTGCAGATTGGGAATATCAGATACCAGCGTTTTAAGTGGCACGCTAGACTCTTTATTCCGATGACCGGTAGCAGTACGGTACAAAGCCGGCGAATAACGGAAGTTAAGCTGATCGGAGATTAATGTCATTTGAATGCCATCAATGCCACTGAGCTCGCGTGCTAACTTAATTCCGCCAAAGCCACCACCAACAATTACTAAATGCATCTTGCGTTTGGCCATTGTCTAACAGTGTAACGTGACAAGGCAGAGTTGGCTAGCCATAAGAACTTTATCTCTGTATTATGGGAGGAATGGATCTCAAAAATGAGTTAAAAAAAATCGTTAAAGGCGAGGTTAGCAACACACCAGAAGCACTGGATTTCTACAGCCATGACGCTAGCTTGTTTGAAGTTCGCCCGCAAGTAATCGTATCGCCTAAAGATGTAACCGATTTGAAAAAACTAGTTTCTTTCGTAGCCCTAAATAAACCCAGCAATCCAAATCTTGCCATTACCGCCCGCAGCGCCGGTACCGATATGTCGGGTGCGGCCATAGGCGAGTCCATAGTGCTGGATTTTACCAAGCACTTTAAAGAAATTGATCATGTCAGCGCTACCAGTGCCAAGGTTCAACCTGGCGTCTACTACCGAAATTTTGAACCACACACATTGAAATATCACGCGCTGATGCCCAGCTTTCCTGCCTCTCGTGAACTCTGTACGGTTGGTGGTATGGTGGCCAACAATTCGGGTGGCGAGATGAGTCTTCGTTATGGTAAAACAATTAACTTTGTTAACAAGCTAAAAGTCGTACTTAGTGATGGCAATGAGTACACTATTCAGCCTCTTAATAAGAAGGAACTAGAGCGCAAAATACTTCAAAAAGATTTTGAAGGTGAAATGTATCGCCAAGTCTTTGAACTGGTGGAAAGTCATTACGATGCCATCAAAGAGGCTAAACCGCGGGTCTCAAAGAACTCGACTGGTTATAATTTGTGGGATATTTGGGACCGCGAAACCGGAGTTTTTGATCTTACTAAGGCTTTCGTGGGGTCGCAGGGCACACTTGGTTTGCTGACAGACATTGAATTTAGATTGGTGCCCACTGAACTCTATTCTGGTGTGCTAGTTTGCTTCATGAAGTCCATGGATGGGCTTGGAGACATTATCAACACAGTTCTCACGCAGCACCCGACTAGTTTTGAAGCCTTTGATAATTACACACTTAATCTATCAATAAAATTTTTCCCGTTTTTTAGAAAAACTTTAGGTTGGAAAAAAATGATTAAATTGGCAGTCCAGCTCATTCCGGATGCCTTAATTCTATTTAAAGGGATACCCAAACTCATATTACTTGTTGAATTCACCAGTAATGCTCAGGGCGAGGTCACTGCTAAACTCGATAACCTTAAAAAAATCCTGGAACCCTACAAAATGGAGGCTATTGAAGAAGACGAGACGAGTGACAAAGCCTGGAAGTTTAGAATTATGCGCCGCGAGAGTTTTAACTTACTACGGAAAAAGGTTAAAGACAAACACACAGCACCATTTATAGATGACTTAGTAGTACCACCGTATCAACTACCGGCATTCTTGCCCAAGCTTCGTAAAATTATTAACAAACACAAGTTGATGGCCACAGTGGCAGGGCACATGGGTGATGGTAACTTCCACGTCATTCCTTTAATGAAAATTGAAGATCCTAAAGAGCGTGCCAAGCTGGAACCGGCCATGCGCGAAGTTAACGAGCTAGTACTCAGCTACAAAGGTTCATTAAGTGGTGAGCATAACGACGGCTTAATACGTGGACCTTGGCTTGAGCAAATGTATGGTAAAGAAATGTTAAAACACTTTAAAGAACTCAAACATATCTTAGACCCGGACAATATATTTAACCCACACGTCAAAGCAACTAGCGATTGGGAATACTCCATGTCCCACATTCGTGAAAAGTTTTAATTGCTTGAGCTTGCATTATAATAAATAGATATCTATAAAGTACTATTATGACTGAAGCTACAGTGCAACCCGGGGTATCACGAGCCACGATCATGCAGAAAGGCTTTAATGTTTATCGTGAAGTCTCTGACGCCTCGGTTCTTGAAGAAGCTCAGCATCTCCTAGTAGAAAACTTTCCTTTCGCTGTAGAGCCTATTAGTCCAAATGAAGTAAGACTACCGATGCGATTAGATGTGGTTGGTAAGTTTGAAACGGCTCGCGCACTAATTCAGGCTGCCGGAGCAGGCCCGGTTAAAACGGCCGTTGTAATGGAGCAAGTTCAGGAGTTGCTTGCTGACGAAATTAAGAGTCCGCTTGATGTTCACAGCAATAGCTTCAACGTTGGTTTGTATAAAACTAAAAGGTCAAAGGGTTTAATATCATTGCGTTTTAATGACGGTAAGGCGCGTCGTGCAATGCCGCGCTCACAGATCACCGCAATAATAGACGAAATTAGTGGCAGGGATTATGATTGGCAGGGTAATTTCAGGTACATGATTCCTGTCGCCCGGCTTATCGATAAAGCTGCGACAGTCGACATTAGAGATTTTCGTATGGCTGACACATTAGCAGTCCCGTTGAGCGAACTAATTTTTGCCAAAAAGACCAAGTGAAGCTACTACTCAAGTATTGGTAATCGTTTGACAAGATCCTGCTTTACCCACCAGGATCTTAGCCCCCATTTTTGTTGTTTGTTGACATGATATATGCCAAACAGAATCACAATGTAAATTAGGTGCTCGTCCAAGAATGGATTATTTGCTGGCCAAAGTGCAGCCGACCACATCATAAGCAGTAACAAAGAACCAGTAACCACGGCAATACGCATACCTATACCTAAAGTTAGTGCTATTCCCAGGCCAAGTAATCCGGCCATAAATAAGGTATCAACCCAGACGTGACCGCTCAAATTCTGATAGAAATTGGCCAGCGGACCTTTAGTTGCGTGAGACAAAAAACCTTTTGTCGGCGAACCGCCATTTATCCAGGCTGCTTTACAACTATGACTAATAAGCTGAGTCTTAGCGTCACGACAAGTACTAAAACCTAGTCCATATAACTTATCGAAGAATGCCCATAAAAATGTAAAACCTAAACTTATACGTAACAATGCCCATGCATACAGACTCTTATCGGTTGTATTTTTTCTGGATGGCACTTTGGCCCTTTCTGTTAATTCTTATGCTTACATCAAAGCATAGAGCTAACAGATACGCAACTATTCGGTCTTATCTAAATTTTCTTGGCGAACCAATTTATAACGTCCCAGTGCTAAAGCAAACGACATACCACCTATGTAGAGTAGGCCAATAGTACAAACACTTAGCAGAGGTGTGTGGGTGGAAACTACAAGGCCTACACCAGAGATAATTGTTAAGACAACTAGTGAGCTGGCAGCAATTAACTTACTTTTGGAAGGCCATATAAGCAGGTAGGCTGCGTAAACAATACTGCTTAGGGCTATTAGTACGTGGAATAAGACAAGCATGTCAGTAGTTTACGGTAATACGGCGCCTAAGGGAATAATTATGCTTATGCTGACCATGACGATTAGCGAAAATAAGAACATTTTACGCCCCCAAACAGCTGGCTTAAGCTTATTGTAGCCTGACCAACCTTTCCATAGCCAAGCCATTCCTAAGCCAGCCACCACCACAGCATATATATAGCCCGTATGGCCAAAAACTGTTAAACCAAGCGCGGCAAAAGTGAAGACTACTATATAAGCCATTATAGATTTTTTAGCCCGGTCCATACCTTTTTTAACGGGAAGCACAGGCAAGTTAGCAGCTTTATAATCTTTGAATCGATACATTGCTATAGCGTAAAAGTGTGGCATCTGCCAGAAGACCATAATGAAAAATAGCAGTATAGCGGCACTGTCTAGCTGTCCGGTCACTGCTGTATATCCAGCCACGGGCGGCAGGGCACCGGCTACACTTCCCACAATGGTACCGGCTACCCAACGACGCTTGGCAATGCCGTACAAGACTACGTAATCCAGAAAAGCAACAACACCGAGTGAGACGGTCAACATATTGGTGTGCAAAGCCAGAATCGAAAAGCCAATAGCACCAAGCACTATTCCATAAAAACTGGCGACATGTTCATTAATAGTGCCGACAACTAGCGCGCGCTTTTTAGTACGCTCCATAACAGCATCAATGTCGCGGTCAATTAGATTGTTAAAGACACAAGCCGATGCAATAACCAGGGCAATACCGAGTAGTGTGGCAAACAAAAGTGCGTAGTCAATATGGAATTTGCAGGCCAACATAAAGCCGCTAGTTGTGCTAAATAAGTTGCCGTAAATAATTCCAGGTTTAGTCAGACGATAGAATGCTTTAAGGCTCATTCAACCAGTCTAACACGCATAGCTTCCACTGTTATAAGGTGATATAGTTAGCCAATAGTGGTTATGTCTTTAAGGGTGTTTTAAGCCAATGTCAAAAAGCAAACATAGGTCAAGAACAACTAAGCCTTTTTGGGTAGTTGGTGCAGGGCTAGTAGCTCTCATTTTAATTATGGCCATTCTTGTGCAGGGCCATGATGTGGCGCTATTTAGTCCCAAAGGCTTGATAGCGGATGAGCAGCATCACCTAATGCTTGTCGCCACCTTAATTTTGCTGGGGATTGCCGTACCATCGCTTGCTCTGCTTTATTCTTTCGCCTGGAAATATAGGGAAGGTAGTAAAAAAGCTATCGTAAATCATCACTCCAAAAATAGTAAATTAGCAGCACTACTAATTTGGTCCATCCCAACTGCAGTTATGCTGGTATTGGCATCACTCATGCTTCCGGCGACCCAAAAATTAGAGCCTCAAAAATCTATAGCGGCTAACAATAAGCCGATTACCATCCAGGTGGTAGCCTTGCGCTGGAAGTGGTTATTTATTTATCCCGATCAAAAAATTGCAACTCTAAACTATGTTCAAATACCAGTTAATACACCCGTGCAATTTGAACTAACTGCCGATGAGGCACCGATGAATTCCTTCTGGATTCCACATTTAGGGGGCCAACTCTATGCCATGACCGGTCATCAAAATCGTTTGAATCTTATGGCAACGACGCCAGGAAACTATGAAGGCAGCGCAGCCGAAATAAACGGTGCCGGTTTTACGGGTATGCGCTTTATGACAAGGGCGAGCTCGAAAGAAGATTTTGATCATTGGTTGCAGCGGCTAAAGTTATCACCGAGCATACTTGATCGAGCAACTTATAATAAATTATTAGTGCCAAGCAAAGACAACAAGGCTGTTTTCTACTCACAGGCTCAGGATAATTTGTACAGCTCAATACTGATTAAATACTCTGGATCGCACCACCACGAGGGGCAACAATGAGAGAATTGTTGATAGGTAAGTTAACGCTACATGACCTGCCACATGAGTGGTTTACTCTTGCTGGATCTATATCATTTATATTAATGGCTGTTTTTGCCATTTTTGTCTTGAGTTACACCAAGCGCTGGAAATGGCTGTGGCGGGAATGGTTGACTTCTGTTGATCCTAAACGGATCGGCATAATGTATTTTATTGTTGGCGGATTTATGTTGCTACGCGGCGGCCTGGACGCGCTAATGATGTGGCTTCAACAAGCCTTGTCATCTGGTAGTTCACATGGCTTTCTGTCGGCTGACCACTACCAGCAGATCTTCACAGCCCACGGCAATATAATGGTGTTTTTTGTGGCCATGGCTTTAATTTTTGGCTTAATTAACTTCATTGTGCCGCTGCAGATTGGAGCGCGTGATCTGGCTTCGCCTTTTATGAATACATTAGGTTTTTGGCTATTTGTGGCCGGTGTCGTCATGGTTAATATGTTTTTCCTACTCGGCGGACAATATGCCGCCACGGGTTGGCTAGCAGTTGCTCCATTAAGCGAAAAGGCCTTCAGCCCAGGCGTTGGCGTTGATTACTGGTTATGGAGTTTGCTGATTTCCGGCATAGGCACCACGCTAGGGGCAATTAATTTTATAATGACAATCCTTAAAATGCGCGCCAAGGAAATGAAACTCTTTATGATGCCATTATTTACTTGGGGTTCGTTATTTAGCATGGTCATGGCCGTGACCGTATTCCCGCTACTAACAATGACGTTGTTATTAGTGTTTATTGACCGTTACTTTGGTGCCCACTTTTTCACAACCGACGCCGGCGGCAATGCCATGATGTATACAAATCTGATATGGATGTGGGGGCACCCGGAAGTTTACATATTAATACTGCCCTCTTTTGGTGTATTTTCAGAAGTTGTTTCGACCTTCAGTCGCAAGCCAACTGCACACTATAAGTCTATAGTCTTTGGAATGTTTGGTGTGGCATCTGTCTCGATGTTGGTTTGGCTACACCATTTCTTCACTATGGGTGCCGGCGCCGACGTAAACTCAGTTTTTGGTGTGGCAACCATGATAATCGCTATACCGACCACTGTTCTTGTATTCAGTTGGATCGCCAC
>CAZSHK010000028.1:3307-9834 GCA_964606965.1 uncultured Candidatus Saccharibacteria bacterium | reverse complement strand
GGAATTCGCAGAATCAAAGCTATATTAGGGTAACCTGTGAGTAATATTATTCAGCCGGATAGTTTTAAGCGCTACGCTGAACAAAAGGCTGCTGACGAAGAAAGACAAAAACAGATTGATGAAATATGGGATCTGCTAACAAATGTAAATAACCGAAACCTGCCATTCCTTGAAGAAAACATCCAACGTCATACAAGATTGCTTACTGCACTAGGCTTACCCTTACGGCCCGTACCTTCGTTTATAGAATTTCCGCAGAAGTTAAACGGGCTCCAGTTAACGCTTGAGGCTCGTCGCAATGGATTTACCTTAGCGCCCATACCAAGATTACCGACAGGTTATTATCGAGCCTATGGTGGTCCGTGGTTTCCACGACAACTAAATGGCGATCTTGTGGTGGGGTTAGAGTTCGTGTCCGGAATTGATGGTGAACATTTCGATAACGATAAAGCAACGCCCGGCATCCATCCAGTATTAGTATCTCAGTTTAGACCGCTCAAAGAGTTAAAGCCAATCGAAGAATATAAACTCGAAGACGTACAGCATAATTGGCATCAAACACATAACCTCGACCCGCAACAATAAATTTACCCCTGTTATGTTATACTGATTACGATTATGCTCGATAAAGTTAAAAACCTCAGCAGACAAGCCATTAGCCGGGCCAAAACCAAAAAGAAAGATATCGCCCAACATATTGTGGCACTTGATATTGGCACAGAATTTGTCAAAGCTCTGATTGGTCAAGTTGTCGAAGACAAAGTTGAAATTCTTGGCATGGGTCGGGCCCATCAAGGCTTGACGGATATGCAAGCCGGCGCCATTTCCGATATTGCGGCAGTGGTAGCCAATTGCGATAAAGCCCTTAACCTAGCTGAACAGGAAGCCGGTGTGAGTGTGCGTTCAGCTGTTATTGGTATTGCTGGAGAATTAGTTAAAGGCACTACCACCACAATTAAAGCGAAGCGCAAAAATGCTGATAAACCCTTAGATATGGCTGAGGTTGAGCGCATCATCGGTATGGTCCAGGAAAGAGCCAGTCAACGGGCTAAACAACAGTTAGCCTGGGAGCTTGGCGGTAAAGAAGTTGAGATCCGCATGGTTAATAGTGCGCTGGTCAGCATGGAAATTGATGGCTACAAAGTAACCAACCCGGTGGGTTTTCAGGGTAAAGACGTCGTAGTGCAGCTATATACCGCGTTTGCGCCACTTATTCACATAGGTGCCTTAGAACGAACAGCCCATGAACTTGATCTTGATTTGCTAGCGGTAGCTGCTGAGCCATTCGCCGTGGCTCGTTCCGTTATTGGTGACGACCCAAATGCTAACATGAGCGCGATACTTATGGATGTTGGTGGTGGCACAACAGATATTGCCGTAATTAATGATGGCGGTGTCCAGGGTACCAAAATGTTTGGTATTGGGGGGCGGGCTTATACCCGGACAATTGAAAAAGGCATGGGCGTGGAATTTGACGAGGCCGAAGCCGCCAAGTTAGCCCTAGGTAGTAATAAACTACCACAAAAGAAGGTCGGTGAAATTGAAGAAATGCTAAACAAAACCCTAGATGTTTGGATGAGCGGTGTTGAACTAGCCCTTGGCGAGTTTGATAAGCTCGATCATCTACCCCACAAGTTACTTCTCTGCGGTGGTGGTTCCAGTCTAGATTTACTAATGGATCGTCTGGAAGAAGGCAGTTGGCATCGCAACCTGCCGTTTACCCGTAAACCAAGTGTCCAGCACATTCAACCAGAACAAGTGGTTGGTATCGTTGACAAAACCGGTTCAGTGACCGACCATACATTCATAACCGCTATGGGTTTGTTACGCGTTGGTTTAGATACCATGCATCAAACTGGCGATGGTACTGGCGGTAGCATAAAGGAAAAAATTGACCGCATGTTGAAAGTCTAAAAATGGCCAGTAACCCCGAAAAAGATACAATTTATATAGACGTCGATGAAGACATTACCGGCATTATAGATAAAGTGCGTGGTAGTGATGAGCACATTGTGGCTTTGGTTTTACCTAAGCGTGCGACAGTATTGCAGAGCATAGTCAACATGAAGCTGCTTAAGCGTAGCGCCGATGAACTAAAGAAAAAAGTAGTTCTGATTACGTCTGAAAAAAGCGTATTACCTCTAGCTGGCGCAGTGGGTCTTTATGCTGCCAAGACGCTACAGAGCGCTCCCCATATTCCTGACCCCCCCAGTACGCCTAGCGATAACCTGGAAACAGTTGAAAGTGATGATGACGCTGAAGACACGCCAGTTGACAAGACGGCTCCAGTTGGCGCGCTGGCTGGTTTGCCTGATGAGGAAGAAATTGACGTCGACGATGCCGAAGACGAGGCCGTCGCTGGCACATCAGCAAAAAAGCGCAAGAAAAAGAATAAAAAGCTCAAGGTCCCCAACTTCGACAGTTTTCGTAACCGTTTATTTTTAGTTTTTGGCGTCCTATTGGCATTTATCGTTTTATGGGTTTTGGCTTATAAGATTTTACCAAAGGCCAAGATAACCATTACAACCGATAGTGCCAGCGTTAATACTAACCTGGAATTTACGGCTGATACCGCTGCAAAAAGTGTGGACGAAGCCCAACATATTTTGCCGGCTACCCAGAAAACTTATACCAAAACCGAGACTGAAAAAGTTGCGGCGAGCGGTGAAAAGGATAATGGCACTAAGGCGACAGGCTCAGTCACCTTAACTCTTAAAGACTGTTCGCAAAGCCAAGTTACTATTCCGGCCGGTACCGGCATAAATGCCGGGGGTCTGACATTTATTACGCAGCAATCCACCACGCTTAATTCCGTTACTATTGGCAGCCAATGTCGCAATAGTGATTTTCCTAGCTTTTCAACCGCAGCAGTTAGCGTGTCTGCTCAACAAAATGGCGATAAATACAATCTGGCAGCGCGGTCGGATTACACCGTAAGTGGACACGCCAATGTTACCGGGAGTGATAGTAAGGGCATGAGCGGTGGGACTAGTAAAGTTGTAAAAGTAGTTGCTCAATCAGACATAGATGGCGCTAAGCAAAAAATTCTAGACCGTAATAACGATCTAGCCAAGGCTGAGCTCAATAAGCAACTGCAGGCCGACAAGTCGTTCGGCGTTGCGCCTAGCTTTAATGCTGGTACACCGGTTATCGCTACTACCCCAAATGTTGGTGATGAAGCTTCAGAAGTAACCGTAAACATGACTCTGAACTTCACCGAACTTGGTGTCAAGCAAGATGATCTAAAAAAGTTGGTTAATGCTGAGGCTAAGAAGAAAATTGACCAAAACAAGCAAACAATATTGAGCCAGGGTCTAGACAAAGCCCAGACGCAAATAACAGATAAAAAATCCGATACTAATATGAAGGTTAGCTTGCAGACCACCGTTGAAGCCGGCCCACAGCTTGATGCTGACGCCATTAAAAAAGCAATTGCCGGTAAGAAACGGGGTGATACCCAAAGCCTCATCGAGGCCCGCCCCGGCATCAAGGAAGTCAAAATAGACTACAGTCCATTTTACATTGGTGGCACACCAACGCGTTCTAGTCGCATTAACGTAATATTTTTACAGCCAAACGGCCAACCCAGCAAGCAATAAGCCATGCACCGCCCGACCTGCTTCCGGCGTAGCCGGAATGCCGCCGGGCTCTTGGCGCATTACTATGTCACGAGCTCCAGTACTCCCTCAACGTATTACTTATACGTTTCGGTCCGTGCTTCGCTCGTTCCTTGTACTGCATCCAAGTGCAAGGCTTATTGTTTTGCTGTGGGGCTTTAATTGGTTAAAGTTAAGATAATATGAGTAGTATTTTGGCTTTGGATTTAGGTGAAAAACGCATTGGTGTGGCCCGGGCCAGTACCGAAGCTCGCTTGCCGGAACCTCTGATCACACTGGCTAATGACAGTGAGCTAGTAACTAAGCTACAGGCCCTAATTAAAGAACATCAAGTAGATACGCTGGTAATCGGTCGACCGCGGGGGATGCAGGGGCAGACTACGTCTCAAACAGAAGTTATAGTAGCGATGGCCAAGCAGCTGGAGCCAGAATTAGGCCTAAAAGTACATTGGCAAGACGAAACGCTGACCAGCCACCAGGCTGAAACAGAGCTCCGAAACCGTGGAGTAAGTTATAATAAGGGTTCAGTCGATGCGCTAGCCGCCTGTTTAATACTAGAGGATTTTTTGCGCCAGCCGCCGACCGTTAATCTATGAAATATCATCGTAAATTCAAGTCTCGTCGCTGGCCTGTAATGTTCATATGGTTTGCTGGTTTGCTAGTAGCGCTAGCAATTTTATCTATAGTCTTAGTAAGGCATATTTATCATGACAATCTCAAGCCCGTAAGTAGTGTACGTACCGTGCACGTTATTACCGTTCCACAAGGTGCTACTGTCGGTAAAATTGCCTCAATTTTAAAAAAAGACGGTGTTATTCGTTCAGATTGGGCTTTTCAGTGGTATGTTAGCAGTCAGGAGGCACGCGAAAAATTACAAGCTGGCACCTATGCCCTACGATCTAATCAAAGCGTTGCAGAAATAGTTAGCCTTATGACAACCGGTCGAGTCACCACTGCTCTTGTAACCATACCGCCCGGGCGACGTATTGATGAAGTCCGGAGCATACTTATAAATAATGGTTTCAATGCCGCAGAGGTTGACCAAGCCCTAAAGGCCGAAAACTATCGTGACCATCCAGCACTGGTAGAACTTCCTAAAGAAATCAGTAGCCTGGAGGGCTATATCTATCCGGAATCAATTCAGAAGGATGCCAACACCACCCCTAAACAGCTAATCACTAAATACTTAGATGAAATGCAGAAACGCCTGACGCCTGAGATCCGTAACAGTTTTGCCGCCCAAGGGCTGAACGTATATCAGGGGATTACATTGGCTTCTATGGTGGAGATGGAAGTCTCCAATCCAGCTGATCGACCGATCGTAGCTCAGGTATTCTTGAAACGCTTTCATGATGGCATGGTGCTCGGTTCTGATGTAACAGCCTTTTATGGTTCTACCCTAGCCGATAAGTCACCATCGGTCAGCTTTGATTCCGCCTATAATACGCGCTTGCATCCAGGACTACCGCCGGGACCTATCAGTAATGTTTCGGCTGACAGTTTGGCAGCGGTTGCACACCCTGCCAGCACCGATTGGGTCTACTTCGTGGCTGGCGATGACGGTAAAACATATTTTTCGCACACCATCCAAGAACACGAGGCGGCAATTGCTGCCCATTGCAAGAAACTCTGCGGCTCTGATAATTAATGCAGCCTAGAGCCGTGAATGCTTATTGTTCTAACGGATAAGCAAAAAACGGCATTTTTGTACCATTAACAGATGTAAAATGTAAGGCTAACAGGGGTCAAAATGGTTCAAATTGGATTGCGTTGCAGATGATTTTTGTTAGAATAGAGGCTATGGTTATCAGATAGTGACATCTGTTATATATCTGTAACCATTTTTAAGATGAATCGAACCACAATAAGTAGCCTCAACCAGGCCAACCCTCGTCTCGATACGATCAAGGCGAGTAATCTATATCGGCGTTTTTTACGCCGTACCCATAAACGATTAATACGCTATGGGTTACTGGGCGCCAATCTATTAATATTAGGCGCTGTTGTTTTGTTTGTGGTGCGAAATCCAAACACCAGCCAAACTGTCCAGCAGAGCGCTAGCGGCGGTTCGGCCGCTGCAGCTGCCAACCCTCTGGACCAATTGTCTTCGGCTGATATTGCAGTTAATGTAGCCCGACTGACCAATATGGCAGAAGCTACCAGTGTAAAGAACTATGCTGAATCGTTTAATGCCCAACTGGCTATTGCACCAGCTGATGATACGGTTGTCGCCAAGCCGCAAATTGTTGCCACATCACTAAAGTCACGTAAAGATATTGTTACCTACACCACCAAGGCCGGTGATACCATTAGCAGCCTGGCAGCCAAATTTGGTGTGACTTCTAATACTCTTCGTTGGTCGAACAGCCTTGGCAACGGTGACACTATAGATGCCGGTAAACAGATTAATGTCTTACCAGGCGTAAATGGCGTTATTTACACCGCTGCTGCCGGTGATACAGCCGACAGTCTAGCAAAACGTTTTCAGGCTAACCGTGACCAGATTATTGAATACAACGATGCCGAAACTGGTGGTCTGCCAGTGGGCAAGAAAATTATTATTCCAGACGGTATGCAGATGGTGCAAACAACCCGTACAACGGCCCCAAGCTTTGCTTTTGGCTTTTCCGCTACTTACGGCTACAACGGTTACGATTATGGTTGGTGCACGTGGTATGTGGCTAATCGACGCGCAGAACTTGGACATCCGGTACCTAGTAACTTAGGCAATGCTTATAGCTGGTATTATCTAGCCCAGCAAGCTGGTCTACCGACTGGTTTGACACCACAAGTCGGTGCTGTGGCGGTTAATACTGCCGGTAACCACGTATCTCTTGTTGAAGCGGTAAACGCCGATGGTAGCTTCTGGGTAAGTGAAATGAACAGTCACGGACAGGTCTCTATGTCTGA
>CAZSHK010000028.1:0-3207 GCA_964606965.1 uncultured Candidatus Saccharibacteria bacterium | reverse complement strand
ATGGTAGCTTCTGGGTAAGTGAAATGAACAGTCACGGACAGGTCTCTATGTCTGACCCAACCCCGGCTGGTGGTTGGGCCCGACGCGACTATAAGCTATACAATTCCCCAGGTAATTTGAAGTTTATTTACTAGTACAGAATATTCTACTAACATAAGCTTGCATTAACTACATATTAGTAGTATAATACTGCTAAATAAGGAGTTATTAAGCATGCAGTTCAAAGAAAATGGTATTGGTTTTGTACTTGACCCTGCTGATCTAACAGATGATGCATTGACCGCGCTTCACTTAGAAGTAAGTGCTGCTGCTGAGCAACGTGGCTTAACACTGCCTCTCCTAGCAGATGTTGTAAAAGTAAAATTAGTTGATCAAAAATTAGAATTAGATGATGTAAAAGAACTAGTAACTAATCAGTTTGGTTTTGCCAGTGAGGCTTACACGAGCTTAGTTGATGGTATTAATACTGATCGGGCTGATGATGAGAAGTATGAAGCTGCCCCTGAGGATGAAGTACGGGCTGCTTTCGATGAATGGCTGACTGAAGATAAACTAGTCTACGTTCAACAACTTATGGAAGCCGACCCGCAACTTCGCTTTACGCTTGTTGCTACTCCAAATATAGTGGCTACTTTTGATGAAATTAAGGATATAGCTCAATCAGTCGGCGATAAAGTTGGTATAGAACCCTTTGTGTGGAATGATCTCTATAATCGATACTCAGCCTATCAGTTGTCGGGTGCTGACCGTGACGATGGCAAGCCAGTCCGTTTTAGTCTGATGCCTAACAAGCCTAACCAGGCATTCTATAACACTGCACTGAAACAACGCCAATATTTAGCAGAACGCCAACAGCACTACCCATATCCTGAGCATGTGCCAAGTGTACTGGAAAGTGTATCTTACTGGATGCGTTTGGTAACAGAAGACCCAATGTCATTAAAAGACTCACCTGATAACGCCACTCCAACATACATACGACACTTCGACTTACCAGAGCATTCTGTGGGGGATACAGTTGCCGTGCCCGCTACTTATTTGGGTGACGATTCTGCCTATCCTGCGCTCTATTACAACCCGTCAGAAGGTCATGGCTTTGCGCGAGTAGCCATTCATTAAGTTAAACCACTTACTTTTGACACTTTCTTAACCCCTGTACTTTGTACTCCGTACTCTGTACTCTAGAGGCATGTTTGTAGACAAGGTTGAGGCACAAATTCAGGCAGGCAATGGCGGCGATGGCAAGCTATCTTTTAGGCACGAGAAATTCGTAGCTAGAGGTGGTCCAGACGGCGGTGACGGCGGTGACGGCGGTGATATTGTATTTATGGCTAGTCGTAATCAGGACACCCTAGCCGCCTTTCGTTATCAAAAACTGCTCAAGGCCGAACCTGGGCAGCCAGGTGGCAAAACCAAAAAGCATGGCAAAACAGGCCCCGATCTTATTGTACAAGTACCAATTGGCACTATTGTGTTGCACGACGGCGACATAATGGCCGATCTCACCAAAGATGAACAGACCGCCATAATTGCCAAGGGTGGTAAGGGTGGTTTTGGCAACGCTCACTTTACCAGCAGTACTCGTCAAGCACCGCGAATGGCCGAAAAGGGCGAGCCAGGTGAACATCTCAAAATAATGCTGGAACTAAAGATGATTGCCGATGTCGGCATAGTTGGGCTGCCAAACGCCGGAAAATCTACACTGCTAGCAACTGTCAGCAATGCACACCCAGAGATTGCTAATTATCCCTTCACAACTTTAACCCCTAACCTGGGTGTGGTTGATATTGGTGATACAGCGTTTTTATTTGCCGATATACCGGGTCTAATTGAGGGCGCCAGTCAAGGAAAAGGCTTGGGCGATGAATTCCTGCGGCATGTCGAACGGACAGCCGCCCTACTACATTTAATTGATATTTATAATGAAGATCCGGCCTTGGCTTACCGTACAATTCAAAAAGAATTAGCCGAATATGAGGTTGATCTTAGTAAAAAACCACAGATTATAGCCCTGACCAAAATTGAGGGCCTGGATGACGACATTATTCAAGACAGAATAAAAGATCTTAAAAAAATTGTGCCCCGCGGCTCCTTAGTTTTAGCCATTTCTTCACAAAGTAAAGCCGGGGTTAAGGATCTATTATTTAGTATTCAAAAAATGGTTGAAAAACAACGTGACAAACAAGCCAAAAAACTTAAACCAACGGAAGACATGCCAATATATAGACTAAGTGAAGAGGCTGCCTGGCAGGTCAAGAAAATCAGTAATAAGTTTATTGTTAGGGGTCAGAAAATTGAGCGTTTTGCTACGCGGACGGATTTTGACAACGATCAAGCGGTAGCTAGATTGCGCGATATTATGCGTAAAATGGGTATTATGCACGAACTCGAACGCCAAGGAATTGAACCCGGCCAAAGCATTAAGATTGCCAAGCAAACTATCGAGTACTAGCTGTGCAACCAAGCTTTTTCTTCTACGATCTAGAAACCAGCGGTTTTAGCCCGCGTGAGGCCCGGATTATGCAGTTCGCCGGGCAACGGACAGATAAAGACCTAAACCCAGTTGGTGAGCCGGTAAATCATCTTATAAAGCTAGCTGAAGACGTCTTGCCTGAACCGGATGCAATTATGGTCACCGGCATTACGCCGCAGCAAACCCTAAGCGAGGGTCTAACCGAGGCCGAGTTTTTAAAAACATTTTACGAGCAAGTCGTTACACCGGGAACTATTTTTGTTGGCTTCAATAACCTACGGTTTGACGATGAATTTATGCGCTATCTACATTACCGTAATTTCTATGAACCTTACGAATGGCAGTACCAAGATAAGCGTAGTCGCTGGGATTTGCTAGATTTAGTCCGAATGACGCGGGCTTTACGACCAAAAGGTATCAAGTGGCCGTTTGACGTCGAAGGCCGCCCGACCAACCGTTTAGAGCTCTTGGCAGCGCTTAATAATTTAGAGCATGAACATGCCCATGATGCATTGAGCGATGTTATGGCTTCAATTGCGGTTGCAAGGCTCTTAAAACAGAAGCAACCCAAGTTATTTGAATATCTACTGGCCATGCGTGACAAGCAAAAAATTGCCCAGTTGGTACTTAGCGGACAACCATTTGTTTATACTTCAGGAAAATACCCAGGTGATTATGAAAAAACCACCGTGGCCGTCATGATTGCCGAACATCCCCATTGTCGAGGAGCGTTG
>CAZSHK010000027.1:7417-9869 GCA_964606965.1 uncultured Candidatus Saccharibacteria bacterium | reverse complement strand
TTGTCTGATGCCGCCGAACTGACAGATATTCTTGATCTGGTACCGTCCGTTCAAGATATTGAACAACCCGAAAAAATTGCCATCAAGGACGGCTCAATTGCATTTAATAATGTAGCTTTTCAATACGAAGAAGACAGCAATGAAATTTTGACCGATTTCAGCCTGGAAGTAAAACCCGGCCAGAAAGTCGGTTTGGTCGGTCACTCTGGATCCGGTAAGTCGACTCTAACCAGGCTATTGATGCGTTTTGCTGACCTGCAGGCCGGCACAATAACAATTGACGGCCAGGACATATCAAAACTGGCTCAAGACGAGCTTCGCGCACGACTAGCTTTTGTTCCTCAGGAACCAATGCTTTTCCATAGATCACTTATGGAAAACATTCGGTATGGCAAGCCAGATGCTAGCGATGAAGAAGTAAAAGCAGTTGCTAAATTAGCTCACGCTGTAGACTTTATTGAGTTACTGCCACAAAAGTACGAAACTCTGGTTGGTGAACGCGGTATTAAACTATCCGGTGGCGAGAAACAGCGCATAGCAATTGCCCGAGCCATGCTTAGTACTGCACCAATTCTTATATTGGATGAAGCAACCAGTGCGCTTGATAGTAAAAGTGAAAAACTAATTACCAGTGCCCTAGATGCTCTAATGAAAAATCGAACCACTATAGTTGTCGCCCACCGCTTAAGTACCATTAGAAAAATGGACCGCATACTGGTTATGAAAAGTGGTGAAATTATCGAAGACGGCAGTCACGAAGACTTGCTTGACCTAAAGGGTACCTATGCCGAACTGTGGGCACATCAATCCGGAGGCTTCTTAGATGAATGAAGAAAGCCTCACAATTAAACGTAGTGTCGCCATATTTTGGCGCATGCTTGGTATTGCCTGGAGTTTGCGCGCATTCAGCGTTATTGGTTATTTCATTGGCGCACTGATGGAAATAAGCGGAATGATACTGTCTATTTTTGCAACCGCTAAGCTTGGTGCGTTGCTGGCAGCGTTTATAGTCAATGGTCAGACCAATTATGTGTGGTTTTGGCTGTTTGCTGATATCTTGGCGGTAACTTGGTCAGGACTTGGCTTTCTGGTGATGAACTACTTTAAGCGCATGATTTATTTTGCGTTTGTGCGTTGGGATGTAAATACTTTTTTGGCTTCGTTGTGCCGTTTAGATATCGGTGATTACTACGACGCCGATATACGCAACCTGCTAAATAAGGTTGGCGGCGGTTATGTATGGCAAATGCCTAATCTGTCAGATACATGTCTCGATCTTCTTTATGGCATTCTCCGTTTTCTGGCAATTACGGTTGTGGTATCACAAATTACTTGGTGGTTGGTGCCGTTGATTGCTTTATTTTTAATACCAACCTTGCTGGGTGAAAGCCGTATGGCCAAAATGCAGTGGTTTGTCTGGGATAGCAAGGGCGACTTCAGGCACGTTTTCTGGGGGCTAGAAAACATTATCAAACAGGCTAAGGGTCAAATGGAACTGCGCAGTACCCAAGCTAGTAAGTTTGTACTGGGCAAAATTGATCAAATGAATGATAACTTTTATCAGGAACAGGAAGATAAGTACCGTAGCGCCAGCAAAACATTAGTACCAACTAAAATCATGGAAGTTTTTGGTACCGCCATTGGTTCAGTAGTAGTACTACGTCAGTTCCTTAGCCACGCCATATCATTAGAGCGCTATTTCTTTTTGTCTGGCGCGCTACTCAGAGTTGGTGGCGCGCTTAATAACATTTTTGGCACACTATCACGTATGCAAGAAAGTTTGCTGTTTGCCCATAGCTATTTCACCTTAACTGAACTTGAGCCGCATATAACTGATGCAGGTGAAGCTAAACAGCTGACTAAAAAAACTGCCCATACTATTGAATTTAAAAATGTCTCTTTCACTTACCCTGGACAGTCAATACCAGTTGTTGAGCATTTAAATATCGAACTTAGAGCCGGTGAACATGTTGCTTTAGTAGGTGAAAATGGCGCTGGCAAATCTACCATTATCAAGTTATTACTACGCTTTTACAGACCAACTACCGGTGTAATACTAGTTGACGGCGAAGACTTGCAAAACATTGCTATAGAAACTTGGTACGCACAGCTAGCTACCCTTTTCCAGGATTTTAATCATTACCCATTAAACATTGCCGAAAATATTGAAATTGGCCGGTCGGGTGAGAAAGCAGACCCGGAGCTACTCAAAAAAGCAGCTGCTTTTGGCAGTGTAGATGAAATGATAAAAGGCTACGAGCATGGCTGGGAAACAGTGCTCGATAGTAGTTTTAAAAAAGGTATTGAACCCAGTGGCGGTCAGTGGCAAAGGGTTGCCATTGCGCGAGCTTTTTATAGAAATGCCAACATGATAATTCTTGATGAGCCAACATCAGCAATTGATGCGCGGGCTGAATATGAAATTTTTAATAATATCTTTAAACACTATCAG
>CAZSHK010000027.1:0-7317 GCA_964606965.1 uncultured Candidatus Saccharibacteria bacterium | reverse complement strand
GTCACTATCAGACTTTTCGCCTGAGTCTTCGCCAGCTTCGCTTTCGCCCTCGGCGCCTTCAGCACCTACTTCACCCTCTTCAGTTTCTTCGGCAACTGGTTCTTCTTCTTGTACACGCGGCTCTTCTACAGCTGCAATCATTTGTTCAGGATCATCTTTAATTGTTACCCCAGCTGGTACGGACAAATCAGCCACAGTTACTTTATCGCCAATTTCGGCTAGACGGGCACCATCAATAGTTACTTCGTCTGGAAGATTTTTGGGTAAAGCTTCGACAATAACGTGGTCGAGTGTTTTTAATACCATCAAGTTAGCTATTTCAGCCGGGATGTCACCAATAATGTTAATTGGAATTTCAGCTTCAACGGTTTCGTTTTGATTAATAGCGCTAAAGACAACATGGCGCAGTTCGTGTTTCTTAGGGTCAAAGTCCACATCTTTGATAAGGGCTAGATGTTCCTGGCTGCCAATCTTAAGAGATACCGGCTGATGCTTACCAACTTGCTGATAGGCTTTTAAGACCGATAGGTACGGCGCCATGACATGCAACGAGGCTTTGCCGTGATCATGAATAACCGCCGGTATTTGTCCATCGCGGCGTAACTGCTTAACAGCCTTGCCGAGCACGTCCCTTTTTTCCAGGATTAATGTTACATCTTCAGACACTACAAACACTCCTAAATTCGCTGCTATTGTAACAGATTACACTGGAAATTTAAAGGTTAAACGGTTAGTCTACATATACATGCCTGACGTACAGCATTTGATTGAAAGCGGTGGTTTATTGCTTGTTACCCTGATTATTTTTGCAGAATCCGGCTTACTGCTGGGCTTTTTCTTGCCGGGCGATACGCTTTTATTTAGTGCTGGCTTCTTTGCATCGCAAGACAAATTGCCACTGACCTGGTTAATGTCCCTGGTTATCCTAGCCGCTATTTCTGGATACTACGTTGGTTATAGGATTGGGCGTAAATTTGGACCAAAGTTATTTAGCAAACCGAATGGTGTCCTGTTTAGGCAGGAGTATCTGGAGCGGTCTGAACAGTTCTATAAAAAGCATGGTGGCAAAACAATCTTCTTATCGCGTTTTGTACCGGTAGTCCGCACTTTTGCGCCGGTAGTAGCCGGTGTCGGCAAAATGGACCAACGCCGTTTTAATGAATTTAACGTGTTAGGTGCATTAGTCTGGGGTGGTGGCGTTACTATGCTTGGCTACTGGCTGGGTAGCCGTATTCCTAACGTTGAGCGTTATTTGCTACCTATTATCTTAGTCGCAATGGTAATCAGTTTTGGGCCGACTTTATATCATCTTGCTAAAAGTATTTTTCAGAAAAAATAAAACTTAATCAATTTTGTAATATGGCTCAAGGTACGGCCAGATGGCTGGACCCACATCCATAAGGCTTGGTCTGATCATCTTCGGAAATGGCTTAGGCCTACTTTCGCCAACTATCTGTGCCACTAACTCACCGTTATATAGTTCAGCCTGGGCCTGCTGGCTAGCCGCCACAAGCCAACGTATAACTTGAGGTACGCTTGGTTCAATACCTTTTGAAGCATCATATCTTTTTATTTGAGACCAAGCTTTAACCCAATAAAAAGCTTGTATATCATGATAGCCTGTTTGTGCATCTACAATTAACTCTGTCGCATAATCAATGGCACCCTCAGGTACACGGTGTATTGCAGGTGGTTGAAGATCTATCATATCTTAAGGGCCTTTTTTAAAAATTGACCGGTATACGACTTACTATTTTTGGCAACTTGCTCAGGTGTGCCTTTAGCAACCACTTCCCCACCGGCTTCACCCCCTTCCGGTCCCATGTCTATGACGTGATCGGCCGATTTAATTACGTCTAAGTTATGTTCAATCACAATCATGCTATTACCTGCGTCCACCAAGGCATGTAAGACATCAAGCAGCTTTTGCACATCCGCAATATGCAAACCTGTGGTCGGCTCATCTAAGATATAAAGTGTCCGGCCGGTAGCCCGCCGTGATAGTTCGGTCGCCAACTTAACCCGCTGGGCTTCACCCCCAGAAAGAGTTGTGGCCGGCTGGCCAAGGGTAATGTAGCCCAAGCCCACATCAACTAAAGTTTGTAGCTTACGGGCAATAGCCGGGATGCTGCTAAAGAAGTCCAGAGCGGTTTCACAGGTCATTTCCAGCACGTCGCTAATAGTTTTACCCTTGTAGTGGATTTCCAAAGCTTCGCGGTTGTAGCGCTTGCCGTTGCACTCTTCACAAGGTACATAAACATCCGGCAAGAAATGCATTTCAATTTTTATAATGCCGTCACCGGAGCAGTTTTCACAGCGGCCACCTTTGACATTAAAACTAAAACGACCCGGACTATAGCCGCGAATTTTAGCCTCTGGTGTGACGGCAAAAAGCTCGCGAATTGGCGTAAATAAACCGGTATAGGTTGCCGGATTACTACGTGGGGTCCGACCTATTGGTGATTGATCAATAATAATAGCTTTATCAAGTTGCTTAATTCCTTCAATGTCTTCGTGTTTGCCGGGCACTACATTGGCACGCATCAGCCGGGCTGAAAGTTCATTGGCCAGTATGTCATTAATAAGACTGGACTTACCAGAACCGGAAACACCGCTTACCACCACTAGTTGGCCCAGCGGGATTTCTACATCAATACCTTTAAGATTATTTTCGCGGGCACCGCGAATAACTAGCGACTTACCATTGCCGGCTCGGCGCTTCTTTGGGGTCTCTATATACTTGGCGCCGCGCAAATACTGTCCAGTAATACTGTTCTTGCTTTTAGCTACTTGGTCAGGTGTACCAACCGCAACAATTTCGCCACCATGTACACCGGCACCCGGGCCTATGTCTAATAGGTAATCTGCGGTGCGGATAGTTTCTTCATCATGCTCAACCACTATTACGGTATTGCCAATGTCGCGCAAATGCTTGAGCGTACTTATCAGGCGAGCGTTATCGCGTTGATGCAAACCAATTGACGGTTCATCAAGTACATACAGTACGCCTTGCAATCCAGAACCTATTTGGGTGGCTAGCCGAATACGCTGAGCCTCACCGCCACTGAGAGTTACGGCGCTACGGGCCAGGTTTAGATAGTTCAAGCCAACGTCTTTAAGAAATTGCAATCGAGCATTAATTTCTTTAAGAATCTGGTTAGCTATTTTGGCTTCTTTAGCATTCAATTTAACGCTGTTAAAGAAATCGACCGCATCATCAATGGACAGTTCACAAATATCAATAATGGAATAGTCATTAACTGTTACGGCCAGTACCTCTGGTTTCAACCGCTTGCCCTCACATGCGTGGCAGGGGCGCTCCTGCATAAAGCGCTCAATGTCGCGACGCATAAAATCGCTCTCGGTTTCTTTATGCCGCCGTTCTAGATTAGGAATAACACCTTCATAGGTGGTTTCAAAAGATCGGCCCAAACCCAAGCTAACACGGTAGCGTTCACTGCCAGTACCGTAGAGAATCCTATTTAGTTGATCCTTGCTGAGCTGAGACGTCGGTACATGCAGGCTGAATTTATAATGGTCCGCCACCGCCTGTAGCTTTTTCATATACCAGTTATCGACATTAATGCGGTTGTAAGGCCTAATAGCACCTTCAGCAATTGTCAGACGACCATTGGGAATCACAAGTTCAGGATCGACTTCAAGGCGTGAACCTAAGCCAGTACAAACTGGGCACGCCCCGTGAGGACTATTAAAGCTAAAGGTTCGCGGTTCTAGCTCAGGAATGGCTACATCCGGATGATCAATACAGGCGTACATTAAGCTATATGTATTTGCCTCGTTGTTATCGGCATTTAAGACATTCACCCTGCCATCAGCTACGTCGAGAGCTTGTTCGACAGATTGGGCCAGGCGACCTTGACTATCGGTGTTGTTAACAAGACGGTCCACCACTACTTCAATGGTGTGTTTATAATTCTTGTCTAGGGTTGGAAATTCATCAAGCGCATAAACCACCCCATCAACCCGCACACGCGCAAAGCCAGCCCGCTGGTACTGTTCAGGAATGTGCTCAAAGGCACCCTTTTTATCTAATACAACTGGCGCTAGTATCATCAAACGGGCATTCTCGTGAAAGGCGGCAATTTGATCGACTATGGCTGTGGTAGTTTGTCGCGTAACGGGTTTACCGCACACTGGGCAATGTGGGACACCTATACGCGCAAATAGTAAACGTAAGTAGTCATAAATCTCGGTAACCGTTGCAACCGTAGAACGCGGATTACGTGAGGTCGATTTTTGATCAATACTAATGGCTGGACTAAGGCCGTCAATCTGGTCGACGTCTGGCTTCTCCATAAGTCCTAAGAACTGGCGGGCATAGCTACTAAGACTTTCAACGTAGCGGCGCTGTCCTTCAGCGTAAATGGTATCAAAAGCCAAGCTGGATTTACCGGATCCAGATAGACCTGTTATAACAACTAACCTATGGCGCGGAATTTCCACCTCAACATTCTTGAGATTATGTTCACGCGCTCCTTGTACCCTAATTACTTCGCTCACAGTCGCGTGATTATAGCAAAAAACAGGGGAAATTTCTAGTAGCTGGCGCTCACAAGAGATGTAATAGCCGGCTAATAAAATGCAGGGTCAAGCCACCTGTACCTACAATGATGCCGACACCAACCGCACCAACTAGCCAACCAAATAAAAATAAGGCAATGTCTTCAAGAATTAGCGACAGTGCAATTATGACCGCTCCAAGTGCCGGCAAGGTGTCTAAACCGGCAAAAGGCGGGGCTACAAACGCCGCGGCCGCCAGTATGAGAAATATTAATCCGACAAACCGTAGAAAAAGACTATGACTAAGTAGGCTGCTAAGGCGCGGTCGGCTAAAACGCTCAAACCACTTTATGCGTTTTATCATAATTGGGATGGTTTTATCTTGCATAAATTTACCTAGCTTAATGCTCCGCCATCGCCGAGGTAGCCAGACAATGCGCCGGCCAGCAATTAACTCAAGTGACAGAAGCATTACAACTAGTTCAAAGATATGCGTAATGCCGCCGGTTGGTATGGGCAGCGCTGGCAGAAACATTAACACCAGAACAATAATTGCAAAACTTTTTTCACTAAAAGCTGCTGAAACACTAGCTAGAGTTTTTGGCTGTTTACTTCTCAGCCACTGCTCCAATTGTTGGCTAAAAGATGCCGGCATAGCTTCATAGTAGCCCACCACGCCAACCAGACAAAACCATATGATGCTTATGCTAAACAATGTTATTGATTTTTGCGCAATTTCATGTACAATGTGTTCACTGTTTGAGAGATTAAGATGCTTGAATTTATCGTACTCGGTCGTATTCCTGGCAGCCAGATACAAATAACTGTTGACTGGCTGTTAAACGGCGGCTTATTGGTCCTTTGCTTATATCTTCTGCTATGGGACATCAAACACATTCGTCGACGCCATCAACAAATGGCGGCCCAGACTACAATTCAGCCGGCACCAGTGATTCAGCGTAAAGGCGCAACTCTTCGAGCACAAATTGCTCGTGTGAAGATAAATTGGATTCACTTGCTAACTGGGCCAGGCGTGCGCTAAAACGGGCCACCTGACTTTTATCCTCGCCACCAAATAGACGATTAAATCGATGCCGCTCCCACTGCTGCCGCTCTTCGTTGGTTAGAAAATCTGGAAAGTTACGGGCCTTATATAAAGGCAACAACGTCTTAAGGCGCGCATCACTGAAACTGCTCACTAACTCACTTAAGTCTTCCGGCTTAGACTGCTGGACTCGCTGCAACTGATCGCGGTCATGACGTGGCAAGAAACCATCATAAAGTTGTTCGTCAACATTACGGTCCTTAAGCGATAAGCTTGTCTGTTGTTGCTGATCTAAAATATCCAAAGCTTGGCAGACACGTTTAATCCAATCCTTCATTGTTTTGAGTTCTTGATGATGTTTCTTAACAAGATTTAGATCAAGTTTAAGTCGTTTGCGGCTAGCTGTATCAAGCACACTTAGTGGAGCTATGGCAGGGCAATGATTAAATCGTAGGGTTTTGACTGGTAAATGTAGGCCTTCTTCATTCCAGCGCCGCTTCCAGGCTTCGGCAATGGCTTGTGTATTCAACTCAACAAATTGGGCTGGGTCTTCCCTTAGATCGTAGACCAACGCCCCTCTACCATTTGGGTGCTCGGCAATCATAACGGCAACGGTAGTTTTTTCATAATCACCAGGGTATTTTCCCGAAGTATAAACAAAAGGTTGGCCGCTAAGTACCAACTGGGCAATTTTTTGCTTATCTCGCATGGCCAGAAGATATTCAAATAACTTGGGCTGTTTCTGTTTTATGAGCCTTGCAACCGCAATTGAAGCCATAACATCGCTTAAGGCATCATGGGCATGTTCATGCTCTAAGTTATTAAGTGCTGCTAAGAGCTCTAGGCGATTGGTCGGACGGCCTTCGGCGTCAAACGGCCACTTGATACCTTTTGGTCGTAACGCCCGCGTCATCCGGACTAAATCCAGCAAATCCCAGCGACTGCGACCGTCTTGGTATTGCCATTCATACGGTTCGCAAAAATTACGGTAGTGGAGATAGCGCATAAATTCGTCATCAAACCTTAGATTATTGAAGCCAACAAAAATGGTGCCCGGCGTAACAACTTGTTCGTAAAATATTTTTAGAAACTCGGCTTCAGCTAGACCTTCACTATGGGTTTGCTGAGGTGTAATTCCGGTAACCATAATTGCATCTGGTTCAGGCAAGACATCTTCAGCTAACTTAATAAGATGATTTACCGGCTCACCAACTGGATTAAGATCCATATCTGTACGTTGACCAGCAAATTGCATAATCCTAGCATCGCGTGGGCTAAAACCACTGGTTTCAAGATCGTAAAAGAAAAAACTTGGCTGCATAACTAGTACTCGATAGTTTGCTTGGCAATCTTAATGGGTTGGCCGGGTTCAATACCCTGGCGTTCGAGTTCATGCATTATGCCCATCTTGCGCATAATATCGCGTAGCCTAGCTACCGCTTGATCGTTGTCAAAGTCAGTCCGTAAAGCAAAGCGCTCGATTTTCTGACCGCTAACAGTAAACTTATTGTTGATTTTCTTGACCAACCAGGCACCCTCTTCACTTAGTCTGTACACTGGTAGTTCGTCCGCTGGTTTAAGCTTTTTAGCCTGTTTGGCTCGTTGTTTTTCAACCATTTTTTTAATACTGAACAATAGATCCTTAACACCAGCTTTACTTTGTGAAGAAATGGCTAAAACTAAAGAGCCGCGGGGAACAATTTTTTTAAGATCTTTTATTCTGTCTTGAATAATGTCGTCATCCAGGCCCT
>CAZSHK010000026.1:7677-10280 GCA_964606965.1 uncultured Candidatus Saccharibacteria bacterium | reverse complement strand
GTCGGTTCTTTGGAATAACGGTTATCCAGGTAGATGGCTTGCTATCGGTCGAGGTGAAGGAATTCACGAAGAAGAACTATTTCTGGCATATTCTTTTGGCGGACGAAGTGATGGGTCTAAGAATCGCATCGCTGTTCCTGAGGGAACGGCTATTCGTTTAATTGCACCCGGTGCAGATGGCGAACTAATGGCTCAAGCATCTGATGCGGCTTTAATTTATTACCACCAGAGCGATACCGCAGAAGGCGTATTCGTCGTATCTAACGGTGCACAGACGAGGCCAGTGCTAGATGCGGTATATGAGGGCGAAACTTTTGAAGACGCGGTGACAAACGCACCAGTTCAGCGAGGTATGGTAGACGGCGAAGAAAAAGACGTTGACCTTTCAAGCTATGAACCTGATTCACCAATTAACACAGCTAGAATAACGGGTGTTGTTGATCTAAGAGAAGAGGCACAAACTCCACTTGGTCTAGCGGTGGTGCGGAAAGATTTGGAAACTGGGGATCCAATTAGAACTTTTTACACCGCTAGGTTGGAGGAGCTTGAACCAGGCCAAGGTTGGGCAATCCAGACTTATGGCAAGAATGATCCGAAAGATAGAGAAACACCCGTGCCAAGCTTCGATCAACCACCTTATGGCTTTGATATACGTGGCGGTACAACAGAAATCGCTTCAAGGGTTCGCATGGCAATCGGTGAGGAAACCTTCGCCGCAGCAGTTGTTCGAGCTATAGATATAAGCCGTCGTCAATTTGCTGGTAGCACAATCATAAATACACGCGGTTAGGGCTTATCGCCCCAGGGTCAAATTTTGATTCAATAAGAGAATACGAATTACTTTTCGGCTCAATGTAAGCTTGCTTTCAGTAGTGTTGTTTAATGGTATTGTATTAATTATGGCTCGTTATCCATTCCCCTCAAGAAACAAGAAGCTTTACAAATCATTAAGACCCGGGCAAGATTGCGCCCTTTGGGTTAAGCCGGAAATTAATGTTACTTCCCTAGTTAGCGAGATAAGGAAGCCAATAATCGAGATTGGTGGCCCCACGGAGAGTGGCTATTATTTTCTTGACCAAGCTGAGCTTCCCGTGGGTTTATCTATTACTAACATTCAGAGTGACACATCCAGCCACATGAACGTTGAGTTGGCTAAGTTAGTTGCTGCAACAATTGATGGCAGAAATATGCCTTATGAAGATAATTCTATTGGCATGTTTCTAATGCAAGGCTTGCCCAAGACCAGTGATTGGTATATGGAGCTGCCCGAGGCAGAAAGAGACGAGCACGAAGATCAAATTATAATGGAAATGGATGTTGCACTGCTTGAAATGGAACAAGTTGCCTGCGGTTCACGCAGTCCACATGATGTGCAGTATGCACAACGGGTGCCTATTTATATGGAAGTTAGTAGGTGTCTTGACGCGGGAGGTCTATTTATGACCGATGGGTCCTTAACAGAAGTTTTAATCCTCCAAAGACTTGGTTTTGAACTTTTGGCATTTACACAAGAACACATTAGACCCGAGCAAAAATGGGATGGTATTTACTACGAGATTGTAGTTCGTAAGAAATAATTCCGACCTAATTCTTGGTTTAATACCGGTCATGCTTGCGGGTTTTGGGGCAAGGTAGTATCTTTTAACAATTAAGGAGTCGCAATATGAGACCAATCAATCCTGACATTTCAGATAACGGAACGCGCCTTGAGCTAGAGCCAGACGCTGAACACAACATTTTTGTGTCTCAAGAAGGTGGTGTACACATAGTTGCCAGGACGGTGATTATTACGGGTTTACCCGTTGAAACAATTAGAGAGGTTGTGATCGGTAATTATTCTGCGCTGGACCCATACGTTGTAGCAGATGACGAACAGCCTCATCTACATCGAATAGTAGATTGCCACGCTGCTATGAATATTGATACGCCTGCTGCACACGGCATCAATAGTTTTGTTGAATTTACACCCTTGATAACAGAAAAGGCAGCCGCTCAGTAAAGTAGATTAGCTAAAGACCAAGTGTTTTATCGTCAAGGGCACTTGGCGGCAGTGTTTGTGAATCGTTGACCTGATTAAGATTATTGCTTATATCGTCGCTGGCTTGCTGAACGTCAAGCGCAGTAGCTGGATCAAACGTCGAGGAAGTATTTGTGGTTGTCGCACTCTTTGTTGGTGATGGTGCTTTACCTCCATCAGCTAGAAGAACAGCAATAATAACTATAAACAGAACAATAAGACTGCCAATAACTACAAATAGTAGCGTTTTACTGGATTTCTTTGCTGGCGGTGGTGATGCCACTGGGGTTGGGGCGGTTGGCAATGGCGTCTGAAGCGGTTGTCCGCCGGTAGATGGCTGAAACATCTGGTTATTATCCATTATTGGTTGCCTCCAGTTGGCTGAAAATCGTTGAGGTGACTAGTTAACGATGATTTAATCGTGTCAGTGATATAACTACTAATATCTTTAGAGCGCGTCTGCAAATCTGCATAATACAGCCGGTCAGTCTCCAGTAACGCTTTAAAACCAACAATATCCCCCTGGCAATTAACCAGGATGGTGTCATCCAGGGCTTGTTGGTAATTAAGTCTGCTGGCTTGAAAA
>CAZSHK010000026.1:0-7577 GCA_964606965.1 uncultured Candidatus Saccharibacteria bacterium | reverse complement strand
AATGTGGCCTGCAATGCTTGCAAATGCTCTCAGGTAATTCTAAGCTTAGGGTAACTAAGGAGATAGATATGAATACAGACGCAGCAACCACTTCACAAGAGCGGGTGCCTACTAGTTGGCCGGGCGCTTTTGGACTTTATAAGTACTCAAAGCCAGTCGTGGAAGCTAATATTTGGACATTAGTCTTTGTTGGTTTGCTTTCGCTTGTAGCAAGCGGTGTGGCCGGAGCACTTTTTAAGCAGAATATTGGTGACCTAGTATCTTTCATAGTCGGTAGTTTAGTGGCGGCCGCTAATGCATTGATTTTTCTAACAAGCATTCGCGGACACAAAATAAAAACTGGCGATGCTATCAAAAAATCCGTACCGTTCTGGCTTAATATGATACTGCTGAACCTTCTGGTGTTAGCCGCTACCATTAGCAGCATACTGCTGTTTGTAATACCATTCTTCTTTGTATTTCCCCGCCTTGTATTGGCCAATTATTATTTGGTAGATAAAAGAATGGCTCCACTTGAGGCTTTTAAAGCTAGTTGGAACGCCACCAAAGGACAAAGCAGTAAAGTTTGGGGAATAATCGGTGCTAACTTGGCGTATTGCCTACTGTTTGTAACTATTATTGGCGCACCGTTTGCCATCTACTTCCTAATTATGTATAGCGGTGCTATGGCATTACTGTATTCTTATTTACAGAAACAGCCAGACTCGACAGTCGCATCTATTAATAAGTAAATACAGTTAATGTTTTTTGGAGTGTTTCGCCTTGCTGGTCTCGTTGGTAATCCAGGCAACCACTAAGCTGGCTACGCCGGCAGCGGCAATTGCTAGGTCTTGATTTTCTTTTATCTGAGTTCCGTAGCGGGAGTTATAAACAGAATCTTGAAAATTCCTGGGCAACTGGGTCAAAATTAATAGAGATAAAACAATGCCCGTGGCAATAATAGGCACAATATGTAGGAATGTCTTTGCTTTGCTAAGGCTGTGATGACTAAAGAATAGTGTCAATATAACCGGTATTAGTAACAGGCTGAGTTTAGCAATAATATCAGCGTTAGCGCCCCTGTATACTCCGGCCACCACTAAAGAAGCGTTTTCGCCCATATATCGCATTAGCAAATCACCAACAGCTACGCTCGTAAATAAAACTATGCTATTAACCCGCAAAAATAGCGCCAATAATATAGTAGCCACGGCTATGCCAACCATTATGAACAGTGAGGTCATGGCCTAATAATAGCTAAAAGCTTATGGTTTCGCCATTATGAAGCTTCAGCTGTTGCGTAATATTGGCATTAACTTCAATTACATATTTAGTATTGTCGACACAATAACTTTTTGGGAAACTATCCGGCGAAAGATTAGGCTCGATGTGCACTACCTTTTTTTCGGTATTCAGCCAAATAATATCGATACTAAAGCGCATGTCTTTCATCCAGAAACATTGCCGACTAGGGTTCTGAAACTGGAATAACATAGCTTGATCTGTCGGTAAATTGTCACGACCACCTAGTCCTTTTGCTTGTTCAGCTGGCGTATCAGCCACTTTATAATTAAACTTGTGATTTTTGATGCTAAGCCTGCTTGCAGTCGGTGCCTTAACTGTGACTGCCCATCCAAAAAGTAATATGAATAAAATTAGTAAACTGGCGATTGCTCGCCAATACTTATGCCCCAACCCTATCCTTTTTCTGCTGCTTGCTTTTAGCATTTTGCTCGACGTAATCGATTATTTTACCGGCTACGTTGCGGTCAGTTACTTGCTCAATTCCAAAACCAGGGCTAGCGTTAACTTCTAACACTAACGGACCTCGTCTAGAACGCATCATATCGACGCCGCAGATTGGCAGGCCAATGGCCTTAGCAGCACGCTGGGCCGTTTTGCGCTCTTCCTCAGTTAGTTTGACTGGGGTACCAGTGCCACCTTGGTGAAGGTTAGAACGAAAATCATCGTCAAGGCTCTGCCTTTGCATGCTAGCTACCACTTTACCGCCAACCACGAAGGCACGAATATCACTACCAGCTGATTCCTCAATGAATTCCTGTACTAAAAAGTTCACACCTTCAACGTAGAAGGCCTGCATTACCGCTTGGGCGGCCTTACGGGTTTCGGCCAATACCACACCGTTACCATGAGTTCCGCGGGCCACCTTAATAATTAATGGCACACCGCCAGCTTGTTCAATAAGGTCCTCTACTTCAGCTGTTTCGCGGCTGAAGACAGTTTTTGGAATATCCACACCGGCCCTGGCCAGAATCTGAGTTGAACGCAATTTGTCGCGCGCACGGGTAATGGCAATTGATGGATTAGTCGTATAAACACCTTGCATTTCGAACTGACGAGTTACAGCTGTGCCGTACTTGGTCAGGTTGGCCGCAATGCGGGGAATGATTACATCAATATCTTTTAGTTCTTCACCCTCATAACGCACAATCGGGTTGCTGCGTTCCAAGGTGACATAACACTTGGCATAGTTAATAACACGTACGCTATGGCCGCGGCCTTCGGCTTCTTCTTTAAGTCGTTTGGTCGAGTAATTACCTGGGCCTTTAGAAAGTATGGCTATCTTCATGGTCTATCCTTGTACTGTGGGTTCTTCGTTACGATACTGCCGGCCGATAGTAGCGTCAACCATGAAATGGTTTTTACGCAAAAAACGTCGGCCAATTAGAACCGGCCATTTCATTTCGCTACGGTTTGCCAAGCTCAGTAAAATTGGGTAAATTTGATCACCAAGTTTGATATCGGTTGTAATAAAATAACGATTTTCTGTTTTACCATTGGAACTTTTTACATGACTGACTATAAATTTATCTGTACTAAAACGGGCTTTTGGTTTATCGAACGGTGAGAAGTGTAAAATCTTACCGTCTGGTCCATCAACTTCCTCAATTTTAGTGCAATGCAATGCACCGGTGTAGGCACCGGTGTCAATTTTAGCAGTCATTTTAGCGGTATTAAAACCAGGAAAGCTTACCCGCTCAAAGACGCCTATGATTTTCTGTTCCTTCTTATCTCGCACGTCTTTTACCTCACGTAAAGTTGACTAACTATATCATATTTTTCTTTTTGTAGCAATACTATTTAGTGGCGTGGAGGACCCGTAAATATACAATCACGATTAAACCAATTACTATAGCTATCATCGCAATTAACATGGGTATAAAGCCACTCTGATTGAGTTTTTTCATTTGGCTCAATTTTATCACAAGCGTGTTAAGGTTCAGCAAATTTTGGATTTCAGATTAATCTTTTTGTAGTTCGCGCAGCAGGCTTTGTTGCCGACGGTTAAGTCTGGTTGGAGTATCAACCAGAATGGTCACAATGTGAGCGCCACGGTTGTCGCTTCTTAGGTGCGGTACGCCATGACCGGATAACTTAAAGTCGGTGCCACTTTGAGTTCCTGCCGGCACTTTCATTTTGACTGGACCATCTACGGTTTGGACTTCTATTTCAGTACCCAAAGCTGCTGCCACCATGCCGACATGTTCCTGGCTAAGAATTAGGTCACCCTCGCGGGTAAATTGTTTGTGTGGTTTAACGTGCACATTCACATATAAATCACCTTTAGGGCCGTTAGCGATAGCTTCGCCATGTTCACGTAGTCGTATAATTGCGCCATCATCAACGCCGGCCGGTATTTTGAGTGTAATTGCTTGTTTCTTACGTTGTGTACCACTGCCTCTACAAACAGTACAGACCTTATCTGGCACTTTACCCTTGCCCCTACACTTAGGACAAACTGTAGTTTGCTGAATATTTCCAAACATCGTACGCGTAACGGTGACAACCTGACCACTACCTTTGCACTGATCGCACTCACGTAGCTCATGGCCGGGTTCCACCGTGGTGCCTTTGCAGTGCTCACAATTATCTTCCAAAGTAATATTCAGTTCTACCTCGGTCCCAAAGACAGCTTGTTCAAAACCGACCGTTACTTCTGTTTCGACATCGCGACCACGGGCTTGTTGGGTACGCCGCTGCCCACCGCCAAAATTACCGCCAAAGAAATTTTCAAAAATATCACCCAGGCCCAGATCGCCAAAGTCAAAATTGATGTTTTGACCCTGTCCTCCAAAACCTCCGCCATAGGCGGAAAACGGATTGCCATCGCTAGCTGCACTGCTACCAACACCCGCGTGACCAAATTGATCATAGCGCTTGCGTTTCTCGGCGTCTTTTAAAACTTCATAAGCCTCGTTAACTTCTTTGAACTTAGCCTCGTCACCACCTTCTTTGTCTGGGTGTAGCTCAACTGCCTTACCACGAAAGGCTTTCTTTATTTCGTCGGCGGAAGCAGATTTGCCCACGCCTAACACTTCGTAATAATCGCGCTTGGTCATTAATTAAGTTTCCCAGTAACTTTAAGTAGTATACCAAGCAGTGTCCGAGCATCATCCATGCTAGGGACTAATAAACCGTCATCCTTATCTTGCTTATACTTGTCTTGGATTCTATCTTTACCCATTCGGTTGCTTCCCGCATCAGGCACAAGTACACCTGCGCGTGTGAGAACACCGTCCACAACCCGAAAATAACGCGTATGTCGACCGTCATCTAGAAATTCTGTCATTCCGAGTGCTACTACCTCACACAGTCCCCCACCTTGCCGAGGTATCCTTTTTGCAGCTGTTACCAGCGTTATATTTTCTTCTACCCGCTCAGTGAAAGGGGCATACCCATTATGACGTAGCCTTTCTCTAAATTCTGGCCAACCTAAAAGCGTAAGATCTATTCCTTCGCCAGGATTTGGCATAGATCGATCTGCAGTCATTATTTTTTCGAGCCGCCTAAAATTTCGTCATCAAGCACTCCGACAAGGGCTTCTGTGGCTCGCTGTGGGTTAATGTCATATTGTCTGTGAACAATCATTCGTATTCTTACAGCCAGCTCGGCAATTTTCTCAACTGGTCTGTCAGGAGCGAGATCTGCCAAAAATGAGTATGACGCCAAGCCCTCGTTACGACCAAAATCTCCACTAGGATCCGGATTTGGGAATAAATTCCCAATCTGATCCGGCTTGCTCACTATTTATCTTCCTTATCGTCGACTACTTCGCCTTCCACGGGTTCTCCGCCGTCGGCGGATTTATCAGACTTTTTCTTGCCCGTTTCCTCATTCTCGCCCTCCTTCGCTGAATCATCGGAGGATTCCGCGTCGTCTTTAGACGCCGCTTCATACATCTTGGCACCAATGGGCATTAACACATCGTTGAGTTCTTTGGCGGCTTTTTCAAGCGTCTCTTTGTCAGCTTTTTCGTCAGCCACTATTTTTTTGGCAGCTTCAACAGCTTCGTCAATTTTCTTAACGTCTTCTTCGGCTATTTTGCCTTTCTGGTCGCTCTTTAACTTTTCTGCTTGGTAAACGCTTGAGTCTAGAATATTACGGGCTTCTACCGATTCACGTTTCTGCTTGTCTTCATCGGCGTGTGACTCGGCTTCTTTGGCCATTTTCTCGACATCATCTTTGCTCAAGTTACCACTGTTTTGGATAGTAATGCTCTGCTCCTTACCTGAGCCTTTGTCTTTGGCGGTTACATTCAAAATGCCGTTAGCATCGATGTTAAAGGTCACTTCAACTTGCGGGACACCACGCGGCGCTGGTGGAATACCATCTAGTACAAAACGTCCCAGGCTTTTATTGTCGGCCACCATTTCACGCTCACCCTGCACCACATGTATTTCTACTTGTGGCTGATTGTCTGCCGCTGTAGAGAATGTTTCACTTTTAGAAGAAGGAATAGTGGTGTTGCGTTCTATTAGTTTAGTAGCAACACCGCCGAGTGTTTCAATACCTAGAGACAATGGTGTTACGTCCAGTAACAACACATCTTTGACGTCACCTTGCAGCACGCCACCTTGGATAGCAGCACCCACGGCCACAACTTCGTCTGGATTTACACCTTTCATGGGGTCTTTGCCAAAGATTTTCTTGACCTTTTCCTGAACAGCCGGCATGCGGGTCATGCCACCAACCAGCACGATGGCATCAATGTCTTTAGCCGTCAGCTTGGCATCTTTTAAAGCTTTTTCGCACGGGATTGCGGTTTTTTCAATTAACTCACCGACTAAGTCTTCTAGTTTGGCGCGGGTCAGTTTGTGCTCGAAGTGCTTAGGACCGTCAGCATCAGCCGTTAGGAATGGCAAGTTAATATCGACTTCGGCTGTAGTAGACAATTCAATTTTGGCTTTTTCTGCCTCGTCACGCAGACGCTGCATTGCAGCGTTATCATCACTAACGTCTAAGCCACTTTCTTTCTTAAACTCTTCGGCCAGGTAGTTGACGATTACACGGTCAAAATCAGCACCACCTAGGTGAGTGTCGCCATTGGTACTCTTAACTTCAAACACACCGTCGCCCAGTTCCAAAATAGAAACATCAAAGGTTCCACCGCCGAGGTCAAAGACTGCAATCTTCTCGTCTTTTTTCTCGGCTTTATCTAGGCCATAGGCCAAGGCTGCAGCCGTAGGCTCATTGATAATGCGCTTTACTTCCAGACCGGCAATTTTACCAGCATCCTTGGTTGCCTGACGCTGTGAATCATCAAAATAGGCTGGGACGGTAATGACCGCTTCACCGACTTTTTCACCCAAGAACGCCTCGGCGTCAGCCTTAAGTTTGCCCAATATCATGGCGCTGACTTCTTCTGGACTAAATTCTTTGTCGCCCATTTTGACCTTAACGCTCTGGCCGCTCTTAACCATTTCGTAACCCATCAGTTTTATATCACGTTGGACTTCTTTGTCTTCCCAACGGCGCCCAATTAGACGTTTTACTTCATAAATGGTGTTCTTTGGGTTAGTAACTTGCTGACGGCGAGCCACCTGACCTACCAGTCGTTCTCCATTTTTATTAACTGCCACGACAGATGGTGTGGTACGGCCACCCTCGCTGTTAGCGATAATTTCTGGCTTACCAGCCTGCATGACGGCCATGGCCGAGTTAGTTGTTCCAAGATCAATTCCTATAATTTTTCCCATAATTATTTCTCCTTATCTTTATTAACTTCGTGTGCTGCATCGGTCGTTCCCTCGCGTAAATGCTGCAATGCTTGCAAGGCTAGATCTTCGGTAGCATCGGGTTTGAAATCGAACTTACCCGCCCTTATATCTAAGAGCACAGTAGTAACAGGGTCGCTAGCAGTTTCGTCTAGTTCAGTCTTCGGCTCTACTTCGGGCACTTCGCGTGGATTTGGCGAAAAGTTCGCCCAAAATGGTGGTTCAGGACCAGGGTGCATAATATCCATCTTATTCTTCCTCTATCTTTACCGCATCAACGTCCTGAGCCTCGGTATTAAGAGGTACTACCGAAGGACCAAACTCTCTACACCCCATAAGAAAGGCACACCAATTCATCATTTCTTTACGGTGCTTCGGTGTTTTAGCAGCCAGAACTAAAGTCTCTAGGTCTTCTGTATCTTGTTTAGTTAATCGACTTGACAAATCTTTTACCTCAGATAAACCACGCGCATACATTTCCTCGAGTGGATCAGCAAATGGTTTGGCTTTCTCATCAGTAACTATTTCATCTAATTTAGCCTGTGCAGCACTTAGGCCCTCGGTATCTCCGGCCATAAATGC
>CAZSHK010000025.1:0-11112 GCA_964606965.1 uncultured Candidatus Saccharibacteria bacterium | reverse complement strand
AATGGTAGTGTGCTTGATACTAGCACCTCTAATCTATTTAGGTTTTACTTTCTGTGCTCAATTCTAAAAAGTCATATTTAACTCTAGAGCTTATCTAAAATATAAATATGTTTCTGTTCCAACATCATTCACAATTTATGTATAGCTATTAAGTTGTGCTTGGTTTGGCCACAGAACGAATGAACCAGGGCTACCATGGTTCGACAATCTCACTTTTTAGTGAGGTTGGCGGACCATTTTTAGTTAGGCAAGATTCGGTTCTGCGACCGAGCAGAGGCCGCAGGTGCGAACAGTCGGTGGCTGTTCGCAAGGAAACGTTCTCTTGAAAACTTGTTTTCAAAGATGAACTTTCGGGGTCGCCGGAGGTGACCGAGTCCTGCCCCGCTGCCAAAAAGACTTTTCGGAGCTTGAAAAGTCTTTTTTATATGGCTTTGCTATGATGGAACCATGGATTCTGTGGTTGCTGAGAAGGTGGAGCGGTTCTTTGAGCGGTTTCGACTCCGTTCCTATTCGAAGGGACAAGTCCTGCTACTAGCTGATGATGATAGTCATACAATTTATTACCTGCTAAAGGGTAAGGTAAAACAATATGAAGTTTCTTACCATGGCGATGAAGTCATAGTGAATGTTTACAAACCTCCCGCTTTTTTCCCAATGTCGGTAGCAATTAATAAAACCTTAAATCCTTATATCTTTGAGGCTGAAACAGATATAGAAGTGCGCCAAGCACCGGCTGAAGACGTTGTTAAGTTCCTTAAATCTAACCCTGATGTAATGTTCGATCTTTTGGGTCGTCTCTACCGAGGCGTTGACGGTTTACTAGCACGCATGACTCGTCTAATGTCTAGTAGCGCCAAAGGCAGGCTAATGTTTGAAGTTTTAGTTGAGTGCAAGCGCTTTGGTAAAAAACAAAAAGACAATAGCTATCTTATTAACATCAGCGAAAGCGATCTTGGCGCCAGAGCCGGTTTATCCAGAGAAACTGTCAGCCGTGAGATGCACAAGCTAACAGAAGAAAAGCTGTTAAAAGTTGCTATGGGTAAAATCACTGTATTTGATCTTCCCGAGTTCGAAAACAAGCTCGGCACCGTAGTTTAGACGACAAGTGCGTGGCCTCACAGACGGTCATACCTATATCTGTTTAAGTATGGGTAGGAGGTTAGTCATGTATCAACCAACATCCAATTATCTGCGTCGCAGCTTATTGGTGAATCATCAGCGCATACTACCGGTGGTTCCTAATACGCTTGATCATAAAAAAAGGATTGAGCAGGAACTCCGACAATGTGGCGTCAGCCATTATGGTCTATGGAAACTTGCCGGCCGTTACTTACCCCATGTAATACATCCATACGAACACATTGGCGGCGTTGTTTATGGCCGCAATAACCAAGATGGCGCCGTTATGCTACTTGCCACCGATAGGCGGATTATTTTTCTAAACAAGAAGCCTCTATATGTTAATGAGGACGAAGTGTCTTACAGGATGGTAAGTGGCATTAAATTTAGTCAGGCCGGTCTTGGGTGTAGCGTTAAGTTACACACCCGCATTAAAGATTTCACCGTGCACACCATGAACAGAAAGGCAGCTAAAAGCTTTATCGAATATATAGAAGCGGCGCGGCTGGAGAACAAGGAGGATCCCCTATGATTACTCAGCTAAAAACAGGGTTCTACAAGCTAGTCGAGACAAAGCGACAAACAAAAATACTGTATTTAGATAATGAAGTTTTCGCCTGGGTCGAACCACCAAATATCGGTGAAATATTAGTAGCATCACACAAAATCCACAAAACAGACTGTGTGTTAAGTTTAGGCCACTATAAATTGTATAACGTAGATAATGAGCCTTATCTGTCCGATCAAATGCATCTTGAGCTTGAAGTCGGCAGAGGTCATTGGCAAGGCTACCTCTTACTAAGTGGCCTGCCAGATAACCACAAGAAAAAAGGACGCATAATTCCAAGTAATGAAGTTATTACCGGCAATGGTAGGTTTGCTCATAAGAAATTACAGACCAATTTAGCAACGGCAGGAGGTTAAAATGACACGTGCTTTTACGACTGATGAGGCCAGGAAAATTGGCGAACAAATCGGCATAGATTTTGGTGCAATTGACCCAGAACAGTTTCGCATGGGTCTGGCAGTTGAACTGGAACACGGCAATCAAGACCCTCAGACGAATGTCACCAATGGTGATCTATTTTTAACCGGAAAAATTGCCTGGGCGCATCTTAAAGAGTTGCCAGACTATTACACACGTCTTGCCAAGATGGAGGGAGAAACCGAACAAAATAAGGAGGAGGTACCATGAACTACAATCTATCAACCAACTGGGCAGTTACTCTAGCAATTTTAGCGGCCTGGGAGATCACGTGGAAAGGCTTTGCACTCTGGAAAGCCGCCCGTAAAGACCGGCGCGGCTGGTTCATAGCACTGCTGATCATAAATAGTGCTGGCATATTGCCGATTATATATTTGTTCTTAGTGGATCGAGATGAGCATGGAAGCGATTGACCTTAGAAAGGAATCAATTTACAAAGCCAAGCCTGCGCCCGCATTTGTGGATGTGCCAGAAATGCTGTTTGTGATGGTTGACGGCAAAGGTGCTGCCGAGACTCCTGAAAATAATCCGGCATTTCAAGAAGCCATGGAAATATTGTTTGGGATTGTATACACCATAAAGTTTTGGGACAAAAAGTACTCTCCACCGCCCGGTTATGCCAAGTTTACAATAACCCCAGTTGAGGGCTTGTGGTGGATGAATGATGGCAAAAAGTTTGATATGGCCAGGCCTAAAGACTGGCGCTGGACAGTGATGATTCGTTTGCCAGATTTTGTTACGCCCAAGTTTTTTAAAGAAGTTGTTGACGAGATTATTAGCAGAAAGCAAAAGGATATATATAAACGGGCTAGGCTTGAACGCTTCAACGAAGGAATGTGTGCTCAGCTACTATATATCGGCCCATACGATCAAGAGCAAACGGATATTAACAAAATGCACGGCTACATAAAGCAGGCCGGTTTTCAGTTGACGGGTAAGCATCATGAATTATATTTCAGCGATCCCCGCCGCACACCGCCTGAAAAACTAAAAACAATATTGAGGCAACCCGTTGCTAAAGGAGGTACGAAATGAACGAGATTAAACGATTATATTTATCACCAACCGATAAAAAGCTGGCTGGTGTATGTGGAGGCATAGGAGAGTACTTTCAAGTTGATTCCAGTCTAGTCCGATTGGGTTGGATAATATTTACGGTTCTTACAGGTATTCTGCCAGGCATCATTGCCTACTTTGTGGCTGCCATTGTCATCCCTTCATCCATTACTACCGCAGCAAAGTAGTCATTTAGGTCTAGCCGCAGCGGTCTGGTAACTGTTCGTTTGATATGATTATCCAATGGATTGGCTTGCTCTAACCACTATTTCTGTTGTCTTTCGTTCTATTTACGGTGTAATGACCAAGGTGCTTTCTAATAAGCTCACCGTCTCTGTATACACTCAAGCAACATTACTGCCTCTAGCAGGGGCAACCATAGCCTTTATAATCTCGCCACTTCTAGGAGGTATACAAACAGATTTTACGGGCGTAAGTTTGCTTACCGTTACGCTTGTAGTGCTTGGACAGGGTTTGGGTAACATCTTTTATTTCGCATCAATCAAGGACTTAACAAATGGAACGGCCCAAATTGCCTTTTCATCAATCCTGTTATTCAACACTTTTCTATCACTTATTTTCTTGGACCTCCAGCTAAGCCCAGTCAACGTTTTTGGGCTCATACTCTTAATGTTAGCGATACTGAGCGTAGTAACTGGCAAAGTGGAACTTCACAAAAAAGGCGTTGCCCTTATGATAGTAGCCGCTTTTCTGTTTTCGGTCTTTCAACTTTCTAGTGCAGAAATATCAAAACAAGTTGGGGCGGCAACTTATCTAATAATTGCTTATTTTGGTGCCGCATCGGTTGTATTTATCCTAAAGCATAAGATAGTCATTAAAGACCTATCAGAAGCTGAAAAACGTACCACACTTGGCATACCGTTATTAACGGCTATGCCCAGCGTCGGTAATTTTTTGTTCGCCTATTACGCCTACAGAATAGCCCCGCAACCCGCTAAAGTAGCATTACTTTTAACATCGCAGGTGGTATTAACGGTAGTTCTTAGTTACTTTTTCCTAAAAGAAAAGGGCCACGTGTTACGAAAAATGTTTGCCGCCTTACTTGTGGTCGTGTCGGCTATCTTGATTAAGATTTAAGTAATGTTTTATTACCATTTCACTTATGCTATAAATAGCCCATGGAACCGGACGACCAAAATACAAATAACCAGGCGTCCGTCAATAACCAAAAAGCTCATAGCCATCTTTTTTTGTGGATTATTATACTTTTACTTCTTCTAATTGGTTCGTCTGCTTCTTTTGGCGTTTATCAATGGCAGCACAATCAAACACTGGCTGCCCAGCAAGCCTTAATCGATGCGAACAAAAAAATAAGTAATCTTGAGGCCGTAGCAAAGCTGGCTGCCCTACCTGTTGCATCAGACTTTTCGCCACAATGTGAATCAAAGAACAATAGTGACCTTATAGTTGCTTCACTAACACCTGAACCAGTAGCAAAATATCAAGCATTTATAATTAACTGCCTAAATCACAAATCTATACCAGATAGAGTAGTAGCCTTTAAGATTCACGACGATGGCAGTCGAACATTTGCCTTTGGTGCCGGCACTGGCGAGCCAATGTGTATATCCAGCAAGATCATTGACGCCAATGCAGCTACTGAAATTAGCCGTAAAACCTTAATTCCAATTTGCACTACATTTTAAAAGTTAATTAGGCATGGAGAATATGAAAGTAAATCAAAAAGGTTTCACGGCAATTGAGGTAGCGATTGTTGTGCTTGTCATAGTTATTTTGTGCGCCGTAGGAATATTTATATACAAATCAAAAAACTCAAGCGTCCAAGAAATTCCGCAAGGCATGACTAAACTAATAGATGGAAATGGCGCTACAGTTGCCTACCAGAGTTTGCCAGAAGGCTGGAAGAATGTGCCAGACTGCCCAGAAATTTCCGAAATCAGCACAGTGCTACTCACACCAAATAAGCAGGCTCGCAACTGCGGTAACAGGGACAGCGGCTATGCTGATGTCTACTTAAGAACAACCGAGAGCGTAGCTGCTATAACAAACTGTAAGGCTGCAGAAAATCTTAAAGCCCAGAATAAGACATTCAGTTCGGTTGACTCCTATGACTGCAAAGACGTGGTAATAGACGGTAGAAAAGGCACCAAACAAACTACAGTTACCAACGAGAAGAATTTAAGTAATGGTGGCGGAACAATGGTTGAATATACTCTAGAGCTTAAAGGTAAGACAATTTTTATGGCCAGCTACACAGATATCAAGTCTGCTTCTAACCCAACCTATCTGAGCAACTTCGACGAATTTATAAATGGCCTAAAGTTCTTCAACTTTGACAAAAAATAGACTCGTGCTCGCGTAAGGACCAAAAAGTTTTTCGTGTTGTTTTTGGTATAATTGCAGTGTGAATAATGGAAAAGAAAAATCCTCTAAAAATCTCTCTCGTCTGTTTGCTCTGCTTGCTTTCGTGTCATTAGGCTTTGGGGTTGTATGTTTAGTCAGAATTGCCGGCGCAAATTTTAGCTTTGAGCCAACAGAACAAGCGATAGCGGCGGCTAACGATGCTTCATCGCTAAAATTTAATGCAGCTCTTTTTACGACATTGGGGCTGGTTTCGCTAATTTTAAGCATTCACTTTAGACATAAAAAACCCTAGCCCTTTCTAAGATACCCAATAAGGCAACTCCACAATTAGACATTAACGGTTTTCTCTGTTAAAATAAGTTCTAGCAGGTACTATTGTTACCTTTTCGTTTAAGTGGTTTTTCCTCCGGGTTTAATATCGTAAGCGGCGAGTCAACTATATGCGCAAGCGATTAAATTAACGGAGGACTTTTTATGTCCATGAAACTATACGTAGGCGGACTAGCCTACAGCACAACAGAAGACGAACTTAAAGCATTGTTTGCCGAAAGCGGCGAAGTTACCAGTGTAGCGATCATCAAAGACCGCGACACCGGACAGTCAAAAGGCTTTGGTTTTGTTGAAATGAAAGAAGACAAAGACGGGCAAGCTGCTATTAAAGAGCTGAATGGCAAAGATGTTGGTGGCCGTTCTATTGTGGTTAACCAAGCCCGTCCTCAAGAAAATCGTTCTGGTGGCGACAGTTTCCGAAAAAGCTACTAAAAGTTTACTGACAATTTAAACCAGCCGGCCGAAAGGCCGGCTTTGATTGGCAATTATGCAAAAGATACAAAAGCACATTGAGATTGTGAGCTCTACTAAAACTGAGCTTAGTTCCATGGGCCAGGGGTCGCGGGAAGCTGCCCGGGCCGTCTTGAGCAAGCACTATGCAAGAGTTGGCATAACTATTATCAATAATTTATCAGATCTTGAAGACCTGGTTAGGCTGAAGCCAGATCTGGTTTTTTTGGGCATGACCTTTTTACCAGTCAATCCAGAACTTGGCCGCAATGACCCCGATAAAATTTGGCTGGCAGAGTATTTTGATGAGTTTAACATCAGTTATACCGGATCGAATCAGTTGGCGCACGAGCGCGAAGGTCTCAAACCCCTAGCCAAACAACGTGTCCTCGATTTTGGCCTACATACCTCGCCTTTTGCAGTTATTAAACAGGGTCAGTCAACAGGCCAAGAGAATTTAGCTCTCAAGTTTCCAGTTTTTATTAAGCCGGTTAGTCTTTGTGGCGGACAAGGTATCGATAGCCAATCATTGGCTCATAACTACCGGCAACTTCATGCAAAAGTGCGAGCAATTGCTAATGACATGCAGGCAGATTCACTAATAGAAGAGTACTTACCCGGTCGTGAATTTACCGTGGCCATACTTAAGGATGAACATTCTGATGAATTCTCAATCATGCCACTAGAACTAATTGCCCCAGCCAACAATAGTGGTGCGCGCATACTAACCTCAAAAGTAAAAGCTGCCGATACCGAAAGTTTTTTAGAAGTCACAGACGAATCAATTCGTGAAAAAATCAGCGAATTAGCGATTAACGTATTTCATGCCTTAGGGGCACGTGATTACGGCCGAATTGATATCCGTCTAGATGAATTTGGAACCCCCTTTTTCCTAGAGGCAAACCTGGTTCCAAGTCTGGTCAATGGCTACGGTAATTTCCCAAAGGCTTGTCTACTGAATATGGGTATTGGCTATGAAGCAATGTTGCTACGCATTGTGGCACTGGGAATGAAACGAAGTGTGACCGAGTTTGAAGAACTAGTTAGCTTGTCGCCTATCCCTGCCCCGGCATAGGTTCAAGTATCATAACGGAACCTACGTAATCTACGTATGTGTTGTTTATTGCGGGGAGTAGCGAATACAATTTTTCTGCCCCAAACAGCAGTAAGTGGGTCAGCGTCAACAAATTGGTCATCATCAAATCCAAACCGTTTAGCAAGTTCTGGTGTGGCGGGGGTGGTAGCAACATTATTCTCGCCATACTGTCTTGTTAATACGTCAAGAAGTCCAGCAAATCTGAATGTCTCTTGGCTTAAGGGCAGTTTACCAGGTTGCCAGTGTACGACACCCAGAACCTCAAAGCCGCCAGCTTGTAGTTCTTCAATTCTTGCTTGTTGTCGCCCTACGACATCATCACTATGTCCTTCTAATGATCCTTCTGCCATTCTATGCTCCTAATAAACAGGCGAATTAAGATATAAACACACTATATAACATACTAACTACAAAGTAAAGTTCTTGCACTGCGCCTTTGAGCCCAGTAATGCTAAAACTCACTAGAGGACGTTTGCTTTTTATGGCTCTAATGATCTATTTAAGATCTAACGGCTTCTAATGCCACCGGTATAGGTGCCTGGACTAATCATGTCACTCCTTTCTATTGTTAATTAATAAACCCATTGTAAGAGCCACGTTGTGATTGTCTGTGGGATAATTAACATAATCTCCTCTTAATTAGCCGCGGTGGCTTGCTGGAAGTTTTTGCTATGATGTGACTATGTCGCGATTAGATAAGTTAAGGCTAGATATTGAGTCGCTTTATAAACAGAAGCTGGCAACAAGAGATCCGTGGGCGGATTGGTTATACGATAACCACGTGTTGGTGGTAGCAAAATATGCAAAAGACTTGGCTAAGAAATATAAGGCTAATGTGCAGCTTTCTGAAGTGGCAGCATTGCTACACGACATTGCCGACTACAAAATGAGCCGAGATAATCCTAAGCACGAAGAGGAAAGCTTGGGAATTGCCCGACAACTCATGAAAGAAAGTGGCTATAGCCAAGATGAAATTGAACTGGTGGTTGACGACGCCGCCCGCTTCCATAGTTGCCATGATGATGAAAGGCCAAAAAGTACCGAGGGTCTAATACTGGCAACGGCTGATTCCCTAGCTCACTTAAAAACTGACTTTTATATTTTTTCTACTCAGGCTCTAGCTCAGACTAATACGCTAGAAGATATAAAGGACTGGGTCCTAAAAAAGATAGAAAGAGACTTAAATAATAAAATCTCGTTTGACGAAGAACGTGAAGATGCCCGCCCAGATTACGATCTTATTAAAGAGCTTTACTCGCGTTAGAAAAACGACTTAGCTATTTTTCCAGTTTGGCTTCGACAACTTTTGGCAAAATCAGTACGAACAGTAAGGCAAAGCCCAAGGCACCGACCATTTGTCCGACAAACATAAAATGCAGAGTATGTACGGCTGATAGCAGCGCAACTGCCGAGCCAACTATCATTATTAGCAGGTAAGCTAGAGTGTCTAGTTTGGGCCACTTAAATAAAAGCCAAAGAGCCAATAATAATTCGTAGCTAAATAGAAAAATGCTTACGTTATCGTGAATTTCTGAGAAAATCATGCCGAAGCGTCGCGGAAATGTACTAATAAAAACCATCAATGTAATGGCGCACAGTATGCTTAAGTACCGGGAAAGGTATTTGAATTTCCGATCTAGAAGCATCAACGCTTCTGCAGCCATATACACATATATAATGTTGGCCGCAAACGCAATTGTGTATGGGATTACTGTGCCATAATGATTGCCGTAATTGCTGACGCCACCGTTCATAATAGGCACACTCGATGCAATAAAACTGCAGAGAGTTAACCAGCCAAACAAATTGGCCTGGCTGAGCCACAAATACCGTTTAAATTTTTTCACCTTGTTAGTGTATCAAGTAACCTGCCTAAACGGCGTCCTATCTTATGTATACTTTAAGCAACCATGAAAATCATTCTGGCTATTCCTACCTACAACCGCGCAAAGCACCTAAAGGTATTATTGCCCACGGTTCGTAAACAAGGTTTTCATAAAATATACGTCCTGGATGACAATTCGACCGATAATAGTCATGAAGTTTGCGCGCAGTATCCGGAAGTAAAGTTTATTAGCGGCGTTAAAAACCTTGGTCCAGCTGGTAATAGAAATCGTGTCTTGGATGAAGATCTAGGAGACGTCATATTTTTCCTAGACGATGATGTGCGGTTAGAGACCGAGAACGTGCCAAAAATAGTTGAAGATATTTTTAAAAAACACCCCAGGACTGCAATTGTCAGTGCCAGTATTTTAGATATGCATAGAAAGCCGGCTAACTTTTCATTTGAGCGTGAAGCAAACCCTTTACTTTGGTGGGTAGATCGACTTTTTAAAGGGCCTCCTTTACCAGATGAGGCTTTTGACGTGCCATACATGTCGGTAGCTTGGGTTTTGGAAAATGCCTTTGCAATAAGAAGTGAAGTGTTCATGCAACTTAAAGGATTTGATGAAATCTACCGCAAATTTCAGGAAGGACCTGACTTGTGCAAGCGCGCCATACTGGCTGGTTATGAGGTTGCTATTACCAATAAAATGTCAGCAATTCATACGGAACCCTACAGCGCATTTCAGCGCGCGGGACTTTTGAAGTATTTTCGATCGGGTGTCATTTGGTATTGGAAACACGCCTTCAGATCCAATAAATCAAAAGCTAATTTATAAGAATTTAGAGGCCAAGTAGTTGTTTTTTCTTGGCGTCAAATTCTTCTTGGGTAAGTATGCCCTGATCTTTAAGCTGAGCCAACTGTTGAAGCTGTGAAGTTACGTCCACTGGTGCAGCCGGAGCTGCTTGCACCTGTTGGGCTTGATCTTGCTCGCCATAACGGCGGGCTTGTCTTCTACTTACGTTATTTGAAACTGCCGTGGCTGTTCCGGAAACAACTGCCACCCTTGCCATTCCTCTTAGTAAACCTGGCATAATTATTTACTCCCTTCGTTAAGTTCGGCCGCAGCATCCGGGTGAATTCGGCCTTCAGCTACTAAAACACCGTTAGCATCTAGCAGCGCTTGCTTAAGCGGCTTTGCCCATAGTTGTTCAATTACTAACAATCCAGCCGCGGTGTTGTTTTCTAGTAAATCCGACATTTCAGTAATGTCTTCTTCAGTAACAGCGCTTGATTCCGGTTTATATTTAGTGGCGAAGTCAATTGCGTAACTGTCGCCAAGATTGGCAATGTCCAAATTGGTGACGTTGCCATCTTTATCTTTGCTAATAACGGCTAGGGCAACAAGGTCAATAACACCGCTGTCTATAGCATCTCCAAGCGCTTTTAGGACGCTGCCATTAAACTTATTTCCCTCAAAACCGACAATTATATAATCAATAGGTCCTAGCATATTTCCTCCGTTTCTATGCTTAGTATACTCCCTTGGTTCAGTTAGTTAAGTTTTTGGCCTAGAAAAAACTATCTATCTATTGCAAAAACAAATCTACAAGTTTCTTATGTAGTTCGGGCGTATTGGCTGCGATTGCCCCAACTGAATCAAGTGTCCATTCTTTGCCATCGATTCCGGTAATTACGCCGCCGGCTTGCTGAATGAGAAAACTCGATGCAGCAATGTCCCAAGGATGGTTGATAACATTCAAGAAGCCATCCACTTTTCCTATGGCGGTGTAGGCAAATCCAAGGGATGTATTAAGCGAAATTAGGTCGAAGTCAGTTTCATCAAAAATTCTAAACAAAAATTTATAGTATCTCTGACGCGTGCTTTTATCTGTTTTTCTGACG
>CAZSHK010000024.1:8657-11256 GCA_964606965.1 uncultured Candidatus Saccharibacteria bacterium | reverse complement strand
GCTGAATAATATTACTCACAGGTTACCCTAATATAGCTTTGATTCTGCGAATTCCAGCAGACGAGGATTCTTCTTTGATGATTTTGAAGGTTTTGCCATCTTCAGCAAGCTGCAGAGTATGGTCGACATGCGGACCACCGCAGATTTCAAAACTAAATGGTTTGTCGGCACCATCGGCAATCATCTTATAAACTTTGACTTTGTCCCCGTAACGATCGCCAAACTGACCCAGCGCACCGAGCCTGCCAGTTGCTTCTTCGGTTGGATATTCCGCCCAAGAAACCTTAAGATCTTTTTGAATCTGTTGATTGACGATGTCTTCAACTTTTTTAATTTCTTCTGGCGTCACTTTTTCTGGATGACTGAAGTCAAAACGCAAACGCTCTTCAGTGATATTAGAGCCTCGCTGCACAACATGTTCACCCAGCACTTCGCGCAGAGCTTGGTACATTAAGTGCGTTGCGGTGTGGTATTTCTTGTGCTGCAAAGTTTGACCGCCAAGCCCACCTTTGAAGGTACCTTTACTAGCCGTCTGGCTTCGCTGGCGTTGCTCAGACATCTTAGTTTCGAATTCTTTTCGCCAGTCAGCTGCAGTCTCAAATCCCTGCATAGCGGCTTCTTCTATGCTTAGCTCAACCGGAAACCCGTATGTATCGTAAAGAATAAACACATTATTGCCGTCCAGTTTGCCACCAGCTGCCATTTTCTGAAGTTCCTTAACGCCTTTTCTAAGGGTCTGTCGAAAAACTTTTTCTTCTTTTGCAAGAATTTCAATAACTTTGTCGCGATTTTTGGCGACTTCTGGAAAGTCGTCATGATACAAATCTGCAATTACCGGTACTACAGCCTCCAAGAAGTTTTGTTCTATGCCTAAATCGAATGCAAAACGAATAGCCCGGCGAATCAGCCGGCGCATTACGTACCCTTGCTCCTTATTGCTTGGTGTTATACCGTCAACCGCCAGAAAGGTAGCTGCTCGCAAATGATCGGCGATAACTCGCATGGCGTTGGTGTGACTATCGTAGCTTTTGCCAGATAGCTTTTCTAGGGCCTCAACCACCGGCCAAATAAGACTGATCTTAAACACGTCTGGGCTATCAATTGCAGCCGCTGCAATCCGCTCTAAGCCACCGCCATAATCGACATTCTGTTTGGGAAGTTTTTCAATACCTTTTTCAGTTTTTACGTATGCCATAAAGACACTATTTCCTAGTTCAATGTAGCGACCGCAATCACAGTTAGGGTGACACTTCTCACCATATTCAGGATTATGTTCTACCTCTGGATATAAATAGAACATTTCGGTCGTCGGGCCGCCAGGTTCACCTACGGGCATTTCTGCTGGTGTACCGGCCCGGGACCACCAATTCTTCTTATTATCATAAAAGAAAATCCGGCCGTCCTGCTCACCTATTAGGGCGCCATCTGTTTCTGAGCCAATGTCTACTTGCTTGGGTTCTACACCGGCTGTCTTAAAGATATTCGTCCACAGTTCAGCCGCTTCTGTGTCTTTGGGCACATTAGCAGCTTCATCACCGATGAAACAGGTTACAAAAATACGTCTAGGATCCAGCTCTATTTCCTTAGTTAGAAACTCCCAGAACCAGGGGATTTGTTCTTTTTTGAAATAATCACCAAGGCTCCAATTGCCGAGCATTTCAAAGAAAGTTGTGTGCCGATTATCGCCAATTTCTTCAATATCTTGAGCTCGCAAACAGGTTTGGCTATCTACAAGTCTAGTACCTTGTGGGTGCTCTTCACCTAGCAGATAAGGAACAAGTGGCTGCATACCAGAGCCTGTAAATAACGTGGTTGGATCGTTTTGTGGTACCAAAAGCGCTCGTGGGATGATTTTATGTCCCCGATCTTCAAAAAACTTTAAGTATGCCTTCCTAATTTCCTGAGCTGTCATATCTGTAGAATTGTATCAGAATATTGACAAATAGCTGCGCCTCGGGTGTATGATATTTATGGAATCGAACCGTTATGAAAAAACTAGATTCATCATTATCCGATAAAGTCGTTTTGCAATCTGCTGATCGGGGTGAGTCTATGCTACTTGCCTACGAAGCTTTTTCGGGCTTATCAAAAAATGGGGTTAAGTTACGTCTGCAATATATGCTGGCGCACTTACACCATGACTGGTGCTTAACCGTAGAATTACCAACCGCCCTATTACCAGCCGCCGGTGAACGGTGTCTAGAGCACGCTGAACAGAGCGCCCATAAGAAAGAACTAAGACGTATGGGACTTTTTCTAATAAATATCAGCATGGAGCCACCGATAGCAGCTTAAGCTATACGGTAATAATACCGCCACCTAAGACTTGCTGGTCATCATAGATTACGGCTGATTGACCGGCTGTAACAGCCCGGACTTGGTCGTTCAGCTTAACTATCAATCCTTTTTTGTCTTTTACCATATTAGCTTGAACCAGGGGTGCCCTATAGCGAGTGCGAATACCATATGTTTTGCTTAAATCAGGTACTCCATTTATCCAATGCACGTCTGTCAGCTTAATTTCATTGTGCCACAAGTGTTTATCGTCCAAGTTTGTCGTTACATAAACTTCATTCTTTTTCATATCTTTGCCCGTTAC
>CAZSHK010000024.1:7429-8557 GCA_964606965.1 uncultured Candidatus Saccharibacteria bacterium | reverse complement strand
GGCATTAATGATTTTCTTAGTGCTTCTTCGGTTACCCTGTACAAGAAGTAAGTCTGATCCTTGTCTTTATTTTTGGCAGTCAGTAGTTGCCCATTTTTAATTCGCGCATAATGTCCGGTTGCAATTTTATCGGCCCCTTCTTTGAGGGCAGTTTTTAAAAACAGTTTAAATTTAACTTCCTGGTTGCACATCACATCAGGATTAGGTGTACGGCCAGCCTTGTATTCTTCCAACATATAATCAACTACCAAGTGACGATAGTCTTTCTCAAAATCATACATTTTAAAATCAATGCCAAGCTGCACAGCGACTCGTTTGGCGTCCTGATAGTCTTCCTTCCATGGGCAATGGTGACCCGGCAGATCTTGACTCCAGTTCTTCATATAGACGCCAACTACGTTATTACCTTGCTGTTTAAGCAAAGCAGCTGTCACCGACGAATCGACACCACCACTCATACCTACGTAGATTGTTTGAACCATAGCAACTTATTCTAACAGATCAGTATCACCTTCGTGTCGATGCAGTAATCGGTGCAGTTGGTAGCGTGTACCCAGCCAGAACGACACCACCGTAAAAGCCACCAAAATAGCGGCTGGCCACCACACGACTTCGGTTTTAGTTATTACGGTAGGTCCTTTTTGGGTATTGGCTTGAGATACGGGGCCTTTACCAACCCCTACTAGCTGCAGAAATGTCGAGTTACCGTCCCTATCGACACCTTTAATAACAACTGTGTAATTTCCAGAAGCCTCATAGACGTGATTGATGTCAAATGCTCCGGCTGTGACCTGGCTTAGCAAATCAGGCACCTTACTATCGCCCCAGCTGACACTAATTGCGTACGGCGAAGAGCCACCACTGACAGTAATGGGCCACGTTAGTGTTTCACCCGGAGAGGCGCCGCGTTTAGCAAAATTACTGCTCAGGGTAAAGGAATTAGCGCTTGAGGCGAGCGCGCTATCAAGCGTAACAGTGACGGTATTGGAATCGGGACCGGGCTGGTCCAAGTCATCATAAACCCGTGCTATCAGATCATTACGACCGCTAAAAAGATTAGTGATAATTGAAAAGTTACCGTTAGTACACTGTGCCGAGCCAACAAAAACATTATTAACAAAGAGTTTA
>CAZSHK010000024.1:0-7329 GCA_964606965.1 uncultured Candidatus Saccharibacteria bacterium | reverse complement strand
TGCTGAAAGCAATAAGAAGTAAGACGACACCTGCAATAATGAGCATCCATAACGGCACTACCCAGAAACTGGTTTTAAGAGTGAGAACATCGCCACCATTGCCATATGAAACGCTTGCAACGGCTGTATAGTGGCCGAAAGTTTTTATATTCTTAATGTTGTCTCGGAAAATACGACTGCTTTTGGGCAGAACATTACCGCGAGGATCAATCGCGTTAATCTCGTACTTATAGACTTCTTCGCCTTTGCTATTCTTTACCGAAACATTACCAAAAGGCTTAATGAAGCTATTGCCGATATTCTTGACTTCCAGTCTCATGGTATCCGGTTTGTGTATAAAGAAATTGCTAGGATTTTTATGATATTCAGCGCTTAAAGATTGTGCCACTAATTTTTCGGTAATTTTTCCTGGCACCTGAACAAGCATTATATGACCGACGCTTGCTGTTAAAGAAACTTGTTTACCACTTTTGTCTTGATTGGCATTGGCTGGAAAAGCCTTAAATCTCAACACACCATAATAGCCGCCAGCTGATTGGTCTAGCGGTATGGATAGCTTGACTGTGACTTTTTTTGCCTCGCCGACCGCAAGTGTAGTATCTGGAATACCACCGTAGAAAGGTTTAATGCTCGAAGCCGCTGGCTCACTTAAATTTGTTAATAGTTTAGGTGTTCCAGTGTCATTATCCGCTTCGAAATCATCTAACTCTGCCTTAGCCGTAATTACACCACTGGTTATATTTTTTATGCTTAGGGTGATCGTTTCTGATGCCCCGGGCTTAATTGTGACCTCGCTGCGAGTCGGCGAAATTTGTAATCCACTACTAGCTTCTTGTGGTGTTTGGGCAAAAATATGTGCCGGCAGTATAAGCAGTGCTGCGAGAGCGCAGGCCATGCTAACGAGTACTCTTTTCATACAATTCCTCCTTTGTATTTCCCTGTTTCAGTTTTATCGTATTGTAACATATAAAAACACTAGAAAGCGGCTACCGCAATATAAGTAATAGTTGTACTATACACGCCCGGTGCTTGACCAAAAGGAATATTCAACAGATAAGACACGGTAAAGCGATTAAAATCTGTCGAAATATCAGAAGTGGCAATTGTGTCGCCGTTCCGAAAAGTGAATAAATTAATATTGTTGTAGTCATTAGTGGGACTAGCAGTCCCAACACCTTCAGGGTCACGTCCGCTTATTGGTTTAGTATTGGCACGTAAATTAATTCCAAACTGCCCAGTGCCGGGCGAAGCAATGGTCGGTGAAGCCAAGGCTGGGATAATATTATTGCCCGAAGTCGCAGTTGTGCCCTGCATTGATAAAATATAGCCGCCCGCGTCATTAGTCGCGGCCGCTAATTGCGTTGTACCCGTATTGGCTTGTGAAGGATTTAAAGTGCCTAAGTCAATACCAAGCCCGTTGCTACTTGAGCAATCATTTGTAACCGTTACACCACTGCAAAGAGTCAAAAATGGTGGTACAAAGGCGTTTATTCCTAGTGCCGGTGATAGTGTGAAGGCCACAGCACCACTATCTACTCTATTTCCACTACCATCGTCTGATGCGTGGGTGCTAATACGGACAAATATGGTTTTGTTAGGAGTGCTGGCATTAACTACATTTCCAAATGTATAACTGGCAGAATTACTAACAACGCTTAACGTTGGTCTGGTGATAATAATGCTATTCGCCGTAGTGCCAGGGCTCATACTAAAGCCCGTCTGGCCTGATTGTGAGAGTAGGGTGGCATTTGATGCATCAAGACCGTCAGGAGCTATGCATGGCTCCTCAAACAAGGGGCTACTGTCACAGTATTCAAATACTACCGATCCGACACTGTCTAAGCTGCCATAGTCAAATTTAAATTGATGGGTTGTAGTGCTATTCGTCAGAGCCGTAGCCACAGCGATAGAGCGATTTAAAAGTGTAGCTGCTCTAGCGTTCGTGCTTAAAAGCACGAGCAATACGAACAAGAGGCAGGCGCCTGTCAAAAACCGTCGGTAAAAATGCTTTGTAGAAGTAGCGTGCATGCTGTAACTTACCTGACGTTTACTATACAAGCATTAGAGCTAATCTACCGCTCCGTTTAAAACGTTGGGATAACAATAAAGTCTGTTTGGACTGAGTAAGAGCCAGTGGGAGTGACGGCGTTGGGAGTTGCAGCAAACTTGAGGATTAAGGCCTCATTATCAACCGCCCCGGTTGCGGAAGCAATTTGGGCAGGCGTAGTGCTTTCGTTCCACTGAAAGCCGGTGCCGGTACCAAAGGATGTAGCCGTCGCACCAATATAGCCTGAACTGGCTTTGAGGTTATTAGTGCCACCGGTCAGTGAACATGAATAGGCCACAGTCGCACCGCAGTTAGTACCAGCTACAGTCATGCCAAAGTTTTCAACGCCCGCTGTAAAGGCACTCTGGGAGGCAGAACTATTTATGCACTGGTCATTGTTTACGTTACCTGCGTTACAGCTAGCGCCCGTCACTCGTAAACCACCTAAATGGTTAGTTCCAGAACCAGCCGCAATCGGTTTATATGTCACACTCGTAGTGCCGCTCGCATTAGTTTTAAGCATGGCTATGCCATTGACTCCAAAGCCCGTACCAGTTCCTGCTACTGGCGTAACCGAAACCGTACCAGAATCAAGTGTGCCGAGGTTAACGGACGTACCGCTAATTGCTGAACAATCTGCCCCAGGGGAACTAGAGTCGTTATTAATGGCTGTAGAGCCAATGCAGAAACTAAGGACTTCCTGGATGACTGCCGAAATGGTCAGAGTAGCAGTCGTGGAACTGGCAACAGTGCCAGTATCGAGTATGCTACCTACTGTATAGGTATTAGTGGAGTATGTGGTTATGCGAACAAAGAATGTACAGTTGGGGTTGCTACTGGCACAGCTAGCTCCGCTGGGATTGGTAATGGTAGTAAAGTTTATACTCCTAGCTCCAGCTGTCTCATTGGCTGCTTGGGTGCGATTAGCGCAGATAACGTTAGCTGCTGCCGTACAGTCATTGGCGCCAGTTGCATCAACAGCAAAGTTTGTAGCATTAGTCCAGCTTGATTGTGAGCCAAACGCACGGCTGGAGAAACTTAAGCCGGTCGGACCCGATACACATGAACCAAGTGCAGTGGTACATGCTTGAAATTTAAGACCTTGGACAGCGGCTGTTTGTCCAAGCGTAAAATCAAAGGTATAAGTAACGGGGCTTGCACTAACAACTGCAGTTGACAGTGTTAATTTACGGGAAGTCAACTGATTAGCGACCGCTTTTTGGGTAAACAAAGCAGAAAGACCGCCAAAAACCAACGCTAACACTATTAATAATACAATGCTTCGGTTAAATAATTGTTTTAAATTTTTCATTTTATTTTTTATCACTGATTAGTTAGGTCCATTTATATCAGCTTGCCTGAACTTACACAAGCATTTTCCTAATAAAAAATATATCGACTTATGCACAAGTTAATGGTCTGAAGTAAATTAATAGGTTGCTATTGCTATGAAATCAGTTTGCACAGAATAAGAACCAGTCGGAGTAACACCATTAGGTGTAGCAGCAAATTTAAGGATCAAAGCTTCATCATCAACGGCGCTGTTCTGACTGTTTACCGCCGTAGTTGCGATAGTATCAAAGGTTCCACCCTCATCCCATGCAAAACCACCGGAGGTACCAAAAGTGTTAGCGCCGCCAGCACTAAAACCACTTCCATCATATTCATTATCTGGTAGTAAGTGGTTATTGCCGCTAGTAACAAAGTTACAGGTATAGGCTGTTGTGCTACCGCAGGTTACGCCGGCAATGGTCATTCCAAATTTCTCTGTACCGGCCGAGAAAGCAGTTTGGGTAGTTCCAGCACTATTAATACACTGATCGTTGTTGGCCGTACCAGCATTACAGGTCGCACCAGTTACGCGCAAACTTCCTAAGTGATTTGTGCCACTACCGGCCTGAATTGCCCGATAATTAATAACCGTCCCACCAATAGCATTCGTTCTTACCATAGCAACGCCATTCACACCAAAACCAGTACCAGTACCGGTAACTGGGGTAATGGCAATATTGCCTGAATCCAGTGTTCCAAGATTAATCGCTGTCCCAGATATATTACTGCAGTCAGTACCTGGTGAACTGGTGCCGTCATTAACAGCGGTCGAACCAATACAGAAGTTGAGGACTTCGGCAACTGTCGCTGAGATAGTCAACGTGGCAACCGTAGACGACGCCACTGTCCCAGTGTCGACGATGCCACCGACGGTAAAGTTATTAGTATTGTAGGTAGTCATGCGCACAAAGAAGGTGCAGTTAGGGTTACTACTGGCACAACTGGCACCACTTGGGTTAGTGATGGCATTAATAATGACGGTTTTTTGAGTGGCCGTGCTCTCAGAAGTCGCGTCAGTCCGATTCAAACAAACAATGTAGATTTGGGTACCATCACAGTCGTTAGTATTTGTTGTGCTAACGGCAAAGTTAGTGCCGCCTAAGAAACCAGACTGGGAACCAAACGTGCGGCTGGCAACAGTCAATCCAGTTGGCCCAGAACTACAGGTACCTAGTGCTGTTGTGCAGAATTGCATTTTTATACCCTGCGTAGTACCAGCAGTGCCCAGGTTAAATTTAAAGGTATAAGACGTACTGGCTGATGTTATACCAGAGCCTAAAGTTAGTGAACGCGAAGTTATTTGGGCGGCTTGGGTATGACTAGTCAGAAGTACTAAGGTAAAAGACAATAATAAAATAAAAGCCAGACCACCAGATAAAATGCGCCGGCTGGTCATAGCATAATAGCGTCTACTCAGTTTTATGACGTGTTTATATCGTTCACTAGACACCACGGTGTCCTTTCCCCTCATTCACTATTGCTACAACGTATTATAAAAGTAAAAGCATTTGACACAAGTGTAAAATGGTTAAGCTTGTTAATCTTTTAAAGACTATTGGCTTTTGAAACTGTCTACAATTGTTTTAAATAGTTGAGGACGCGCAGTATAAGATACATCACGATACAAAATGAAGTACTGCGCTGAACTACCACGATGGGACATATCAGCCTGATAGCTGGCGCCCTTAACCCCTGTGCCTATAGTTACACTAGTACCATCTGTCTGACAGGTGAAATGTACGCCGTTTATTACCGTTTCTGTAGGATTGCGGGATTTCGCTAGAAAATCAGCCGGTACAGAAGTGCGGCAGTGTTCACTTACATCGTCAGTCAGTAAACGGTTGCCGGACACTTCAACTGGCAAAACATAGGTCAACATCAACCGTGGTGGCAGCTGATTAATGTATACCGTAAGATCACGCTCAACCAGCTTGTTTTTATATGCTCGGTACACAAATGAAGTTGGCGTGGATTCCGCAGGCACGGCTTCCCAGTTTTTATCAGTTTGAAAGCTGAAATAATCAGTGGTGAATGTTTTGTATGGTTGATAGTTTGTAGTTGTCGTACGTCCACTCGTATCAGGTGAGGAGTTCTCGCCACGCCGTTGCCACAGCAGTACAGAAGCGAATGCTACCACCAATATGAGCAGTGTCCCGCCCAGCATACCTGCTTTGAGCAAGCGGCTGCGGCGACGGAGCTTGCCGTAGTAAAATGTCTGACGTTTAAAGCGAAGACTCATAGCCGCTTAAAAGGTAGCCAAGGCTACCAAGTCATGAATCATAGTGTATGTCCCACCCGGTGTAATGCTACCTATATTAAACAAATAGCTAATGGTGTAATCCGTACGACCAGAGCTGCTATTTGATTGAGCAATTACGTCATTTTTTACGTATTTATAAACATTGGCTGTGTTATAGCCAGTAGCCGCAAACCCAAAACCAAAGCTTGAGTCTGGGTACTGTGAGGGGTCAGCCCCAAAGGTTGTCGGACTGGTATTAGCCTTAAGATTAATACCAAACTGCTCTGTGCCCGGACTACTGGCAGTCGGCGAAGTCAAGTTAGACAATGCGTGACCACCATTAGTGGGCGGATTAGAAACCGTGACCACGTTGTAGCCACTAGCCAAGTAGGCTCTAACATAAAAAGTCGCCGTCGTGGTACTTGCAGAACTAGTCGATAAGTTTCCAATATTAATATTCGTGTTATTAATACCAAACTCGAGAAACGGTGCGTCAGTCGTATTGAAACCAGCTTGAATACCGAAACTAGTGCTGCCGGCTTTACCGACGGCTGTTTCACCCGCAGATTGTTTGGAGCAATATGTTGTGGAACAGGCATTTAGCTCACCGCCGATACCAAAAGAACTCTCAGTCGCGCAGTAAGTACTCGAGCAAGGTGTTTGGGCACGGGCCAAACCTGACCACTCAAACAGACAGAGTAATCCAGTTAGCAATGCTATCAGTGCGGTTTTTATCTTATGCGACCCCATAAATTGTAGCTATATTGTCCCCTAATTACAGCCTGTTTGCAATCCGCTCATCCTTAGCATACATCTAATCATGTTAGTATTAAGGTTAAGCTTAGAATATAGATATGGAAGATAAGACACCTGAAAAATCATCAGAGCTGGATTCGCTGGAAGAAACCGGTGCCACTGTCGATGACACTAAAGCCTTAGAAGCCACCCCTGCCCCGGCGCCCAATCCCGAACCGATCAAGCCGGTTGAAACAACGTCTTCAAGAATTAATGTCGGATTGCGTTTTCGTAAATTTCTCAAAAAATTTAATATTTACCTTTTGATATTTTTGCTAATAGTCGTCATTGGGTTGGTGGTAGTATTTATATCAATTCAACGCGGTCGCAAATCTAATATAGTTGCTCCTCTCACCACCCAGACACTAACGGCTGACACGCTAAAACAACTCCAGACTGGCCAAACCACGGTTGGTGACCCAAAACATATCCTTAATGTCGAATCAAATGCTATCTTTGCTGGTACCGTGTTGGTGCGCCAAAGCTTAGATGTAGCTGGCGATATAAAAGTGGGCGGTAATTTTAACTTGTCCAATATCAAGGCTTCCGGCACCAGTACGTTTGATCAGCTGCAGGCCAGCAACATAACAATTAGCGGTAACGCCGTCATACAGAAAGGTCTTACCGTTAATGGTAGTGGCAGCTTTGCTGGACCGCTGTCTGCACCAGCTCTCAACATAAATTCTCTTCAGTTGAGCGGTGATCTTCAACTCAATCGCCATCTCGACGCCGGTGGTGGCACGCCCAGTAAAAGCGATGGAGGTGCTTTGGGTGGCGGTGGTACTAGCTCAGTAAGCGGTTCAGATACAGCCGGCACAGTGACCATAAACACCGGCAGCGGTCCTCCGGCCGGTTGTTTTGTGACCGTCAGCTTTGCCCAGAAGTTTAATGCAACACCGCACGTAGTTATTACACC
>CAZSHK010000023.1:10148-11354 GCA_964606965.1 uncultured Candidatus Saccharibacteria bacterium | reverse complement strand
TGCTACGGCTGTTCTTATTAACGTAACCAGGTAGGGTGCCATTGCCGTTGACCAGGACGTCGCCGGCAACATCAACCTTATTTTCATTAAAAGCAGTAATCATTGCTTTGTCATCTTTGTAGTATTGGTAGCTAATTTTGCGGGTAGTTGGTTTGCCTTGGTGGTAGTTATCGAAGGCAAGTAGTGTCGACTTTTCCGCCGTTGCAGGATTTTTTGGATCAGGCATGAAAGCCCCTGTGCCAGCGGCTGGGCTGGTTGAGTTATCGACTATAAACATGTAAATCATTTTGTTGAGCAGCAGTGGATCTGGCCCTTTGGTTTTGATTGTTACGGTAAGAGGATCGTTAGCCGTAACGCTGTCAATTGTCGGTGTTATGTAGGGGCCAACATAGGAATCAATAGAGGCTTCATAACTGTGCTTTACATCTGCCGAGGTGAAGGCCTTGCCATTGTGAAATTTAACGTTTGGTTTGAGTTTGAAAACCCATGTTGAACTGTCTGGATTTGACCAACTCTGGGCTAGCAAAGGTTTAAATGACGAGTAATTATCCTTAAATTGCACTAAACCTTCGTAAATTTGAGCATTGTAGTCAAATTCAATCGCTTCACCAGACATATCAGGATAGAACTTATTAAGCGAAGCTTGTGTACTACCGTAGCGCAAATCGGCGATAGGAGTATGTGTTTGGGTTGCGGTACTAGATTTAGTGGGCTCCTTATGGAAAAGTTTGTAGGCTAAACCAGCACCAAGAGCAACTAACAAGAAGATAATCAAAATAACTAACAATAAGCTTTTTTTCTTGCGCGGAACCGTCGGCTGGGGGGTTGATGAAGTATTTGGCCGTGTGTTATCGGTTGTGGTTGGGGTTGGCTCAGCCACGGCAGTTTCTGTAACCTGAGGTTTAATTTCTTCGTTTTGATCTGAATTAACTGTAATGTCCATTTATGCCCATCCTATTTTTTTATGCTTGTGCTTATAATCTCACACCTGTTAATCACCGTCAAACTCGAGCCCTAGCTTCCTATGCGGGCATGACTTAAAAGAGTACTCCGTGAAGCCAAGGAGCGTTGTACTTAGCTTTGAGACGGTGACTCCACTAAAGCGAGCTTACCGGTATCTGGATCTTGAGCAATATAATAAGGAGGTAAACCGTCGTGATAGTAACGCAGATCAACCATTAATCTAGTCCAACTTGCATCCACCGT
>CAZSHK010000023.1:0-10048 GCA_964606965.1 uncultured Candidatus Saccharibacteria bacterium | reverse complement strand
TCGTATTTATGCAATCATAAGATTATGAAGCAGAGTGCTGGGGTATTAGTTTATCGGCAGAAGAATGACTTTACTGAGGTGTTGCTGGTACACCCGGGTGGGCCGTTTTGGGCTAAGAAAGATGTTTGGTCCATTCCAAAAGGCGAACTTGATCAGGGCGAAGACCACCTAACTGCCGCCAAGCGTGAGTTTGAAGAAGAGCTGGGCGTAATGCCTCCTCAGGGCAAACTAATTGACTTAGATACGACAAAGCAGTCTGGCAAGATCAACCACATATGGGCAGTTGAAGGAAATATAGATTTGAAAACGCTTCATTTTGGTTCAATAGTAAAACTGGAGTGGCCGCCACGTTCTGGTAAGCAGATAGAGTTCCCTGAAAATGACCGTGCTAAGTGGTTTGACCTAGTAACCGCCAAAGCCAAGCTCTTTAAGGCTCAAGTAGAATTTATTGACCGCTTAGCGGAAAAACTCGGTGTGACCATCAATTCATCAATGCCAAACGAAAATTCCCAACAGAGCCTTCTCTAAGGTAAAATAGTTCAGTACATCGGTTCTTCACACTTGGATGCAGTACAAGGAAGCAACGAGGAACGAGCGAGTCGTACAAATGGTACGGTGAGCGAGTGACTGAGGCAGCTGACGACGTAATGCGCCAATAACACCGGCAGAGTTCTGGCTCTGCCAGTAGCAGGCCGGTGTGTTATGGAGAAACGATATGAACTACTACGTTACTACAGCTATTCCTTATATTAATGCCGAACCGCATATTGGCACGGCACTTGATTTTTTGTATGCCGATGTCTTAGCCCGGGCGGCTCGCCAACAAGGTTCATCAGTCATTTTTAGTACCGGTACCGACGAACACGGCGGCAAGATTGCCGAAAAGGCTGCCGAAAGCAAACTTAGTCCGCAAGACTTTGCTAACCATATGAGCGAAAAGTTTAAAGAACTAACTAAAACACTTAACATCAGTAATGATCGCTTTGTACGCACTACAGACAAGGGTCACGAACAGCGCGCCCAGTTAATTTGGAAAGCGCTCAAGAAAGATATCTACAAAGGCAAATATAGCGGTTTGTATTGCACTGGCTGCGAGGAGTTTGTTACTGAAGCGGTCGCTAAAGCCAATAAAGGCATCTGCCCCCATCACAATAAACCATACGAAAAAATTGAAGAGGAGAACTACTTCTTTAAACTAAGCGCCTACACACCTCAAATCAAACAAGCAATCGAAAGCGGTGCATTTCGGGTAATTCCAGAAACCCGCAAAAACGAAATCCTAAGTGTTATCAATGAGGGTCTGGAAGATATTAGTATCAGTCGACCAAAAGGCAAGATTTCTTGGGGTGTTCCAGTGCCGGGCGACCCAAATCACGTAATGTATGTCTGGTTTGAGGCGCTACTGAACTATTTGACAGTCTTGGGCTATCCAGAGCACGACGATTTTAAGAAGTTCTGGCCACCAAGCGTCCAGGTTGTCGGTAAAGACATCCTGCGCTTTCATGCCGCTATTTGGCCAGGTATTCTGCTAGGACTTGGTTTGGCTTTACCCAAAACGCTATATGTCCACGGTTTCATAACGGTAGATGGCAAAAAAATGAGCAAAACCTTGGGTAACGTTATTGTTCCTAAGCAGATAATTGATGAATTTGGTGTTGACGCTTTCCGCTATTATTTTTTACGACACGTGCCAGCCTACGAGGATGGTGACTTTAGCCGCAAGAAGCTAGAAGATGCCTATAATAATGAGTTGGCTAACGAGCTTGGTAACGCTGTTCAACGTACGGCTGCAATGGTTATGCAATACCAACAAGGAATTGTTGGTGACATACCTGCGCCAGAGCACGATGTTGCCCAATACGAATCTGCACTAGCCGATTGCCGGTTTGACAGGGCGCTGGATGAAGTGTGGGATCAGGTCCGCGGGCTAAATCAATATATAGACGAAGAAAAGCCTTGGGCGCTATTTAATGCTGATGATAATGACCATCTACGCGAAGTACTGGCTTATCAAACGGGCGCATTGTTACAAATCGCTGATATGCTGGAGCCATTTTTACCAGATACAGCTGTCAAAATTCGTCAACTCTTCAACGAGGGTGTATTACGACCACTTAAAACCACTCTCTTTCCTAAAAAAGATTCTACCGAGTCAGCAAAAAAGTGATCGAGCTGGTTGATACCCACTGTCACATCCAGGAAGCAAGCAATCAAAGTGGTGGCGACGTTTTCATGCAGGAAAAGTGGCTCAAAGCGGGCTATTCTGATCCTGGCAAACTGATTAAGGATGCTCAGGCGGCCGGTGTTAATCGTCTGATTTGTGTCGGCTGTACTCTTAATGACAGCCAGATGGCGCAAAACTTAGCCCAACAGCAGCACTTAACCTGGTGCAGCATTGGTATCCACCCTCATGAAGCCAAGGATCATATGGATGAAGCTACCCGAAGCGCCTTTGCTAAATTGCTCAAAAAACCAAAAGTAGTAGCTATTGGCGAATGTGGGCTTGATTACTACTACAACCATTCGCCCAAAGCCGATCAATTTAAAGTGCTGGAATTTCAGCTTCAGGTAGCCCAGGACAATAAACTACCCCTCATATTACATATTCGGGACGCCTTTGATGATTTTTGGCCAGTGTTTGATAATTTCAAGACCCTGAGAGGTGTAGTGCACAGTTTTTCAGCGCACCCAAAGCAACTCGATGAAGCTCTACAAAGAGGTTTAAATATTGGCCTAAATGGCATAATGACTTTTACAAAAGATGAGCAACAACTTGCAGCTGCCAAGCTTGTACCGTTAAATAAATTACTTCTAGAAACAGATGCGCCCTTCTTGACTCCACACCCTTATCGTGGTAGAATCTGCGAGCCTAAACACGTTGGTGTGACGGCGGAGTTTCTGGCGAATTTGCGGGGTGAAAGCTTAGAGCAATTAGCTAAGGCCACCACCGACAACGCCATTACACTATTCAACTTAAAGGAGAAGGAGTCGCATGTTGTCTAACGTCCTACCATTCTTCCAACCTGAACAAACCGAACAACCACTGGTTCATCCGGAAATTGCTGAAGTTGTCGATCTGTTGACGGGAGAGCTTCTAGGAGCCGTAGAAACAATGGCAACCACACGCTCTAATATCGTAACTTTTACCCCTGATAAAGTGGCCGAAACTCCAACACAGCAATTTGGTGAAAAGCTAGCCCCTGTTCACGTAATAGAACGTGCTATCGAATCCAATGCGATTGGCGCCGATGAAACGCTCGAACAGTTGAAGGAGGCGGCATGATTAGGAAGATGTTTGACAGCATAACCGCCAAGGCGCGTGCTGATAGACGCGAAGAGCTTTATCGTGCCTTCAAGCGCCGCGAAGCCAAAATTGGCGGCGAGTTATTTGGCCCAATACCCAGTGGCGTGCGCCGCGAGTTTTTCTGTCTAGATAGACACACTTGGGTATGGCACGAAGAATGGACTGACCAAGCTGGACAGCGCCAATCACGCACTGTTCGTTACAATGTGCGTCCAAATGGCATACTTAAGGCCCAAGATAACCAAGCCTACCAGCCTGTTAGCGCTCAAGAAACTGAAAACCTTTACCAAGCTACACAGCAATATAAGCAACGCGTTCTTCAAGAAGTTTATAGCTTCGCTTAAAGCTCTTCCCAACTTAGTATGAAAACCATGATCTATATAGGCGGCTTCGCCTTATGAGACACCTCCGCGCGGCCCCATCCGCCTGTACTCACAGGGGTGGGGACCCTCCGGCGCAGGTTTCTCATCGCGCGGGGCACAGAATGAATCTGATGCTCCGGCTGCTCTTCCCAAGTTAGAATGAGAACTATGAAATATATTTATTTGGACCATGCCGCGGCTACGCCGATGGATCCAGCTGTTCAAAAAGCCATGCAACCATATCTGGCTGACAATTTTTATAACCCCTCGGCCACCTATCTGCCGGCCCAAGCAGTGTCTAAAGAGTTAGCAGCAGCACGCGCCCGGGTGGCTAAAGTGCTCGGTGCTAAACCAGCTGAGATTATATTTACGGCCGGTGGCACCGAATCCAATAACTTAGCTATACGCGGTATTATGAGTTGTTATCCTAAATCTACTGTGGTGGTGGGCGCCATTGAACACGAGTCAGTTTTGCAGCCAGCGGCGCTGTATAGGCGCATCGTTGCTCCGGTTTCGCCTGATGGTACGATCGATCTCGATAAATTGGCTAAACTTATCACTGACGACACCGCGTTGGTTAGTGTTATGTACGCTAATAATGAAATAGGCACCATCCAGCCTATTAAAAAAGTTGCCCAATTGGTTGCGGACATTCGAAGTCACCGCCAAAAACGGAAGGTGAAACAGCCGCTTTATCTGCACACTGATGCCTGCCAGGCGGCTAATTATCTTGATCTGCACGTTAGTCGTCTGGGGGTCGATCTTATGACTCTTAATGGCGGTAAAATCTATGGTCCTAAACAATCAGGCGTGCTGTATGTGCGCGGCGGAGTCGATCTTGAGCCGCTAATTTATGGTGGTGGCCACGAGCGTGGACTTCGTAGCGGCACAGAGAACGTTGCGGCTGATATTGGTTTTGCGAAGGCATTGGAAATTACTCAAACCAAGCGTCATGCCGAAGCTAATCGTTTGCAGGCATTGCAATACACTTTTTTTAAAGCTTTAAAGCACCAGCTACCGAACGTAGTAATAAATGGCTCAGTTAATCACCGTCTACCAAACAATATCCACTTAACCCTGCCAGGCCAGGATAACGAACGCCTGCTTATTAAATTAGAAGAGCAGGGAATTTTAGCAGCCGCTGGGTCGGCTTGCAGTGCCAGCAACGAGGAACCCTCGCATGTACTTCGCGCAATAGGTCTGTCGGACAACGAAGCTCAATCGAGTATTCGTCTGACCGCGGGTCGCACTACTACCCAAAAAGACATCGCGCATACAATAAACGCCCTGTCTGATACCATACACAACCTACGCACTTGAGCTACAGATTCGTTTTCTCTGCGAAGCATGGAATGAGTCGTAGATATACTACGGCGAATGAATACTGAACAGAAAAACATATATGAAGCCAAGAAGCCAGCGGTGCGGTCCGCCACAGTCGGAACGGCAGGCAGGCTGTTGCGTAGATTGTGCCATTGAGTGAATCTCCCCGGAGGTTTATACTTAGCAAAGCGCTCATGCTAAAGATAAAAACTTCGTTTCATATTTCGTGGCGTCAAACACTAGCACTTCTAGCGTTAGGTGCTTTGATTGCTGTAAGTCGGTTAGGTCACGTACCGGCTCAAACGGTGCTACAGGGCTACAACGCCGATAATTCTATCGATAGTGGCTTAATTGTGACGCTTGATCCCAAGGACCCAAACAAAGTAGTGACCGCCACAAGCGACAATATTGATAAATTGTTTGGGGTAACGGTTGACCCGCGCGATGCTGCGGTAACATTATCCTCCCCAAATCAGAAGGTATTTGTGGCTACTGGTGGTAGTTTTACAGCTCTTGTTAGTACGCAAAACGGTCCCATTAAAGCCAATGACTACATTAGTATCTCCTCGCTAGAAGGCATTGGTATGAAAGTGCGGCCTGATCAGACGGTTGCCATAGGTCGAGCTATAACTGATTTTGATGGCAAGACTAACGTAATTAGTACCGCAGACGTAAATGACGGTACAACCACCAAGCCGACCGCGTTGGGCAAGGTCACGGTTGCAATTAACGTAATCCGTAATCCAGTAGCCGGCACCGGCAGCGCCAACCTACCTGGTTTTCTACAAAGCGCCAGCAGTAACATTGCTGGCAAGAATGTGAATGCCGTTCGTGTCTGGATCAGTATCGGTCTGTTAATCGTATGCGCCATCATTAGTGGCAGCCTGTTGTATGCCGGAGTGCGTAGCAGTATTGTGGCAGTCGGCCGTAATCCACTATCCAAAACTTCTATTTTACGGAGCCTGACACAAGTAATCTTAACAAGCTTAATTGTTTTCATAGGTGGCTTATTTGGGGTATATTTACTACTAAAGCTTTAAGCAAAAGCATTTGTAAAAAGGTGGGCTCATGAATCTGTGGACTTTAGTGGCAATTCTGGGAATGCTTGCAGCTACCACAGCTGCTTTTATCTGGTTGGTACTGACGCTACGAGGTCACAGCGGTAAAGCTAAAAACAGTGGCCAACTTTATGGTGAGGCAGCCGAACAGGATGTTGAGCATATATTTAACGATGAGTTTCGTGAAGAATTGCGCAACCGTGGACGCCTGCATTTTGAAAAAATTATTGGCGAAAATGCCATGTTCTTGCAACAAGACCTAAGACTTACCACTTCGCAGCTTAATGAGTATATGAAGGGTGAAATTACCCGTACTCTACAAGAAGAGTTTTCTAAGTATGAAGAATCTATAACTGACGCCAAAAAACTGGCAATAGATTCGATTGAGAAAACCCAGACGGCCATTGAACAACAGCACCAGATGCTTAATCAGCAGCTTCAAAAAGAAGTAGCCGCCGAAAAGGAGCACCTGCTTGCCAATTTTGAAAAAAATATGGCCGATATTGTTAACCATTACGTGCTAGCAGCGGTTGGTAATCAAATTGATCTCACAGACCAACTCGACTACATTTTGAGCGAGCTCGAAGATAATAAACAAGCCATAATTGAAGATATAACGCGCGGGAGTTAGGGTGTCCGATAAAACTACATCAGAGCTTAGCCTACCAACCTCTATCGTTAACCGAAGTGATGTAGGTCGATTACTGCGCGAAATCGATAGTTTTGAAGCTGTCATGCAGCGTAAATCGCCCCAAAAAGACAAACTATTGCCATCGTCACCCTTACTAAACGATCTGTGTGAGCAGAATAAGCTAAATCTGCTGCAGACCGCTGATCGTACTAATCTAAGGGCTTTTTTACAGACAGTTCGTGAGAAATCTCCGGTAATGCACTTCAGTTTTAGCGTTAATCCATCGCCTCGTTTTCTTGGCAGTCTTATTGTCTGGTTGCGACGCGAAATCCACCCTAATGTGCTTGTCCAAATTGGTCTTGAACCAACAATAGGTGCTGGCTGTGTATTACGTACAACCAACCGTTTTTTTGACTTTAGCTTGCGTAACCATTTCACCAAACAGCACGATCTACTCATGAGTAAACTGAAAGAGAGTCTGCGGTGAGCACCGGAAACCAGCACTTCGACAAGTTAGTTGCCGCCGGACATGCTGTCGGTGAAGTAATAGCCGTCGACAGGTTCCTTATAAAAGTGCGTGGTTTGCAACCGGTTAGTATGCATGGCCTGGTCATGTTTGAGGATGGTAGCAAAGGCTTTGTCCAACGCATTGAGCCTGACCAGGTTACGATATTACACCTTGGTAATAAGCCAGTCGCAGAGGGCATGATGGCGACGGTGCAGCATCAAGAGTTGGTCTGTAAGGTTGGCAAAGATCTTGTCGGCCGGGTGATTTCAGTAACCGGCGAGCCTTTGGACGGCAAGGGACCAATAGCGGCCGACGCGGTTTGGCCTGTGTTTAGCGAGGCTCCACCACTATATGAACGCCAGCTGCTGGAAACTCAGATGGAAAGCGGTATTACCGTTATTGATTCACTATTTCCGATTGTGCGTGGCCAACGCATGGCTCTACTGGGCGATAGCAAGGCCGGTAAGACGACAATTGCCACTCAACTTACGCTTAACCAAAAGAATACCGACCAAGTTGTCGTGTATGCTCTAATAGCCAAAAGGCGTAGTGATATCGACATGCTACTAAATCGCCTAAAGGAAACCGGCGGTATGGATAGTGCCGTGGTAGTGGTTTCTACTATGTTTGAATCACTTATTATGGGGTATCTGGCGCCGTATGTAGCTTGCTCAATTGCCGAATACTTATGGCAAGAAACTAAACAGGACACGATTATTGTTTACGATGATTTGACCTCACATGCTCAAATTGTGCGCGAGATGGCACTATTATCAGAACTTAACCCGGGGCGTGACTCGTATCCTGGCGACATGTTCTATGCCCATTCCAGTTTGTTGGAGCGAGCCGGACGGCTTAAAAAGAGCGGTAAGTGTCTGACTAGTATTCCGCTGGTGTTAGCGGCGGGCGGTGACGTTACGGCTTATTTGCCAACAAACATTATGTCAATTACCGATGGACAATGGATTCTAGATTTAGACATTTTCCGTAGCGGTGTACGACCGGCCATAAATATTGGTAAAAGTGTTACCCGTGTTGGTGGCATTGGTCACAACAAACGTCAAAAGCGGTTAGCCGGGCAAGCGCTTAAACTGTTGGCGGACTACCGTCAAGCAGTAGAGTTTTCGCACTTTGGTTCGGAACTGGCCATTGAAGCTAAGCGTGCTCTTAATTCAGGCGGCCATCTTTTGGAGCTTCTAAGTCAGGGTCCAGCCGATACTTACAGCCTGACCGCCCAGCAGCTTATGCTCGATATATTACTTAATGCCGAAGATGCGAACTTACTTGATTTGAATAGTCTCAAAAGCCAAGCCAATGAATTCAGCATCCTTATTAAAAAAGAAGAAGATTTTGATAAGGTTCGTGACGATCTTAAGAATAAAGTCACCATGGAATTAAAGAAATGAAAATTGCACAGATCTCATTAAATCTTTGCTCACGTCTCATGTCTCACGTCTCATTGCTACAACTGGAGGTTAATTTATGAGACAGTTGCAGGAAGTTGAAAGAGAAAAGAGGGCTAGAAGTAGTCTGTCTGAACTCACGGGCATATTTGAAGGCCTGGCCAGTATGCGTATATCACAAATTAAAAACCAGGTATTACAGGCAACTGAATTTTTTGATGAACTCTGGCACATCTACACACAGCTACGCGTCGATAGCTTATTCCGATTTGGTCGCAGCCAGCAGGAAATAGCCATACAGGACCGCGACCTTATCATACTCATAACCGCTGAAGGGGGGCTAAGTGGTGATATTGATCAAAAACTAGTCAGTTGGATGTTGAGCCAGTACGATAAGAACGTTCACGATATTATTGTTATTGGCCACCACGGGGCCATGCAGTTAGCACAGGCTAGTGTTGGTTTTAAGAAATACTATAAACTGCCCGTTAAAGACCGCGATATTAATGTTACACCATTGATTCGTGAAATTCAGGCCTATCGACGCACCACAATTTATTACCAGCAATACATCTCACTAATGGTTCAGGACGTCAAACGCATTGAAATTAGTAAGGCTATTCAGCAACAAGCCAAGACAGCCGGTGATAGCGAGGAAATTATTAGCGAGCAAAACTACATCTTTGAACCGAGCACTTTTGTAGTTATTGACCACCTGGAACGCTCCATGATGCACATTGCCCTTAGCCAATTAATTCTAGAATCTAAACTTGCCCAATATGCATCAAGATTTAGGGCTATGTCGCGGGCTCATGACACTGCCCACGACTTGGTTGAAGAGATGGATCTTGCCTATAGCCACGCCAAGCGAGCACTAAAAGATGAGCGGCTGCGTGAAATTATTTCTGGTTTTAAACGGATAAAAACATGAAGCCCGGCTATATTACTGCAGTTAAAGATTTGGTTATATGGGTCCAGTTTGATGATGGCGTACCCGAAGTCGGCGAGGTCTTAGTTGTTGATAATGGCTTCGAGACAAAACTGTTCGTTGAGCACTTGCGTCCACTAGGACTTGCGGTCTGTCTGAATATTCGAACTGACCGTCGCTTGCAAGCTGGTATGGCCGTCAATCGAACTGGTCATGGTATGGAAATTCCGGTTGGCGATGAAACCATTGGCCGCATTTTTAATGCTTTAGGCGCGCCAATTGATGGCGGACCACCGCTAGCCGACAAGAACAGGGCGACACGCAACATTCTGACAATGCCTCCAAGAAGTACTGAATTTAAAACTGCCAAACCAGAGCTTTTAGATACCGGCATTAAAGTAATTGATTTCTTTGCACCATTTGTAAAGGGCCGCAAAATTGGCATTATCGGTGGCGCTGGTGTCGGTAAAACCGTACTGACAATGGAGCTCATTAATAATGTTGCTATGAAACAGCTGGGACTGAGCTTTT